>CAIPQX010000029.1 GCA_903867285.1 uncultured Actinomycetes bacterium
CCCACGGAGCATGGCAGAGCCCAAATATTGGCTCTCCTCAAATTCCGAGCCGTGAATATTGCCCAGCACTAACTTCGTAAACCCGGGCGCAGTTGTAATCTCTTGTCGAGTAGTGACGCTCTGCAGAGCTTTCATGGGCCGCCCTAGTAGGCCATCGAAGAGAGGCGCTCCGAGAGTGATCAGCGAAAGAATCGCTGACTGCGGGTTACCAGGAAGGCCGAGAATTGCAACGCTCCCTAGAGTGGCCAACAACATGTGATAGCCAGGTCTGGCTTTTACGCCATCAATAAGTAGCGCGCCATTTAACGCAGAAACCGCACCATGCACATGATCCCGCGGACCAGCTGCTGTGCCACCCGTCGTGATCACAACATCGGCGCGAGTGCACGCCTTCTCAATTGCTGCAACTACCAGCGAGATTTCATCAGCTACATAAGTAATGGCAACAACGTCGACTCCCATGCGTTGCAACCATGCCGGCAATTGCGGCCCCAATGAATCACGAACCAATCCATCAGATGGGATGCCTTCTAATTGCAGTTCATCGCCTAGGAGAATTATTTCAACTCGAGGTTTGCGAATTACTTCGAGAGAATCAAAACCTGCAGAAGCAAGCAGACCAATCCATCCTGGTGATAAAACGGTTCCCGCCTTAGCGATAACTTCACCGCTGCGACATTCCAGACCTGCGGGACGTATCTCTGCATCTTCTTTAACCTCGCCCGACACCATGTCGTCTGCAACCTGGGCATTCTCCCAACGCAGAACCGCGAAAGTGCCGCGAGGGATGACAGCGCCAGTCGCTATTTCTACAGCAGTACCTGAAATAAGTACTTCCTGCATTGGAGCTCCTGCTTTTACTTCTCCAACAATTCTCCAGGGTCCATCTCCTGCAACCGCGTAACCATCCATAGCAGAGGTTTTGTAAGTAGGTAGATCTACGGGGGAAATAAGGTCTTGTGCCAAAGTCCGATCAATGCAACTGGTAATTGGAAGCAATTCCGCAGATAAGACAGAAACGCTACTTGCCGCAACTAAGCGCGCTTGCTCCCAACTCGCCTCACCTAAAATATTTATTGGTTGGTCGGCCACTGCTTTGCCAACTTCTCAACTGCTGCCGCGGCAACATGCGCATCGGCTCCGCGTGCGACGGCAAACCCAATCAAGTATGTGGTTATAGGCGCGGCAGGTCTTTCAACGGCATGAGCGGCGTCGCGTGCAATATTGAGAATCATTTCCTTATCTATCGTGGCGTCAAGCCCGAGTTCTTTCTTAACTGCCTCAATCCATTGGTCCATCATCGACCCTCCTCGCTAGTTAACGGTGGATTCATACCTTTATAGGAGGATACAGCCTCCGTGAGATCTGCCTGAGTATCAATATCAAGCAACAAATGGGCGCTCGATTTATCTATAGGAATCTTAACTACTTTTAAGCTTGCCACCAGATTTCGCATCGACTCACCATTTACAGTCGCAAAGGCAGAAACGGCCAGCAGTAGTGCGTCGACTCGATAGAGCGCGCTCAGTGGTTGCGCATATCCCTCGGCATCCACCGGGAGAACCGCATCGCATTCCGCATGTAGCGAATCAATCAATTGCGGAATCAATAAGGGGCCGTAGGGCATATCGGTAGCAAAGATGGCCACGAGTTTTGTCTGTACCAGAGCCACTCCAGCGGCTATCGCGGCTACCGGACCACCCTGCGCCGGACTCTCTTGCACCACTTGGATCTGCGCGCCATACGAATCTCGAGGTGGTCCAACTATGACGATGGGAACGCCTGCAGGAATCTCTTCGATCAGGTGATCAATTAAAGCGCGGTCGCCTAACATTGCCTCTGATTTATCTGAACCGAATCTCTTACTTGTTCCTCCTGTGAGGATCATTACGGTTAAAGAATTATCCATTTGTAACAAACTCATCCCAAGAAACGATGCCTCCGCTTAAGTGCGCTATACCCGCAAATCCAGAATCCTCAAGGGCAGCCAGGGCTCGTGCTGAGCGAATTCCCAAATGACAGTAAAGAATCACTGGTCTATCTCTCAAGATTTTTTCTTGCGCTCTGCCATCGAAAAATTCTGCTAAAGGGATGAGCACCGCCCCCTCGATCCGCGATTCTTCCCACTCATAGGGTTCGCGCACATCGACAATTTGTAGAGATTCACCCGCGTTGATCCGAGCAGCTAGTTCTGCCGCAGTAATCTCACTGGAATTTGATGGCACATCACAGAAAGCCTCATAGCTATCCAGCAACCGCGCGCTGGTCGGATCCGAACAGAAGGAGCAGCTGGGATCTTTGGCGATCTTTACCTTGTC
>CAIPQX010000030.1 GCA_903867285.1 uncultured Actinomycetes bacterium
CGCCGCCAACATGGGTTCGAATATTGGCACGTGGGCGCAGCGGGTTGCACAAGATTGGTTGGTCGTCAGCGATCTTCATAGAGGCGGTTCTGAACTTGGAATTGTGACAGGGTTGCAATTCTTGCCGATGTTGCTCTTTAGTTTGTATGCCGGCTCGCTCGCAGATCGATTAGATAAACGTAAGCTATTGATAATCACAAACGCAGGAGGCGGTATTACCGCGCTCATCATGGGATGGTTGATCATTTCCCATCGCATAAACCTCACCGAAGTCTTTATCTTGGCCTTTGCCCTGGGACTCTTCGGTGCGCTGGATGCACCGGTACGCCAAGCCTTCACCTCTGAACTCGTCGGCAAGAGTGATATCGCGAATGCCGTTAGCCTCAATTCCGCCAACTTTAATTTGGGAAGACTCATTGGACCCGCAGTATCAGGCATCTTGATTAAGTATTTCCACACTGGGCCTTCATTCTTACTTAATGCCGGCACATTCCTTATGGTTATTGTGGCGTTGGTTCGGATGCGGCCAGAAGACCTGCATCGCCTTCCTAAGGATGATAAAGATCGCAAGATCATGGAGGGGCTGCGCTATATAAAAAGCAGGCATGATTTGGTGGCCATTATCGCCACCGTCTTCTTTGCATCTACCTTTGGCCTAAATTTCCAGATATTTAACGCGTTGATTTCTACCAAGATATTCCATAAGGATGCCGGCGCCTTCGGCCTTCTCGGAAGCGTATTGGCGATCGGATCGTTAGGCGCAGCCATCGTTTCTACCCGCCTAGATCAAAGACGCAAGCCGACATTTATTATGGTTTTTTCTGCCCTATTTGGAGCGCTTCTTATCGTTCAGGCTTATATGCCTAACTACCTCACCTTTGCGATGATGCTGCCCTTCTGCGGATTCTTTGCTCTCACAACAATGATCTCTGCAAATACCTATGTACAGACCACGACACCACACGAGTTACGGGGACGAGTGATGGGCTTCTATTTGCTGATCTTTCTCGGAGCAACCCCAATTGGTTCACCATTTATCGGCTGGCTAGCCGACGTTATCGGCGTAAGGGCGACGGTTGCAATGTGCGGTGCGATTACAACGCTCGGTGCATTCTCTATATATTTATTGATGAGAAAGCGTTTACTTAAGTACCCCAACGCTGCCTAATACTGCGAGTAAAAAGAGGAGTATTAAAACTCCAATAGTTACTCGGCGTCGCATCTTATTGCTCATCATTTTGATAACTCCTTCACGACATAATCAATACATGCTGTAAGAGCGCGGACATCATCTGGATCAATTGCTGGGAACATCGCGATGCGTAACTGATTCTTTCCTAGCTTGCGGTATGGCTCGGTATCAACGATGCCATTTGCGCGCAACGCTTTGGCAACAGCCATCGCATCGATGGAATCATCAAAATTGATGGTTCCGACCACCTGGGATCGCGCCGCTGGATCTGTAACAAAGGGAGTAGTAAATGCGGTGCTCTCGGCCCATTGATAAAGATGAGCAGAGGATTCGCTGCTGCGACCTGCAGAGAAGGAGAGGCCACCACCGGCATTTATCCATTTAATTTGTTCGTTGAGTAGGACGAGTGTTGCCAAAGCGGGAGTGTTGTACGTCTGCTCTAAGCGAGAATTCTCAATTGCGATGGTGAGGTCAAAGAAGGCTGGAATCCAACGCCCAGATGCCTTGATCGTTTCTACGCGAGCAATAGCCGCGGGGCTCATGATGGCAATCCAGAGACCGCCGTCCGAGGCGAACGACTTCTGTGGGGCGAAGTAATAAACATCGCATTGCGTCAGGTCAACAGCGAGCCCGCCAGCACCACTGGTGGCATCGACGAGAACGAGTGCCCCATCGGTACCTGCAGGACGAATGATTGGCGCGGCAACTCCGGTACTGGTCTCGTTATGTGTGAGTGCGTAAACATCTACACCGGCTTCGGCTATCGCTTCTGGGTGAGTACCCGGTTCGGATTTAATAACGCTGGGTTCATCCAAGAATGGAGCTTCCTTTGCGGCAGCGGCAAACTTGGAAGAGAACTCGCCAAAGACGAGATGTTGTGATTTCTTCTCGATTAAATTAAATGTTGCGATATCCCAGAATGCGGTGGAGCCGCCGTTGCCGAGGACTACTTCATAGCCCTCGGGTAGCGAAAAGAGTTGTGCAAGTCCAGCGCGGACCTCTTTCACCAGATTCTTAACTGGTGCTTGGCGATGGGATGTGCCAAGTAAGAGCGCATTGCTATTGGCTAGAACTGAGAGGGCTTGATCACTGATCTTGGAGGGACCACAGCCAAAACGTCCATCGCGTGGTTTGAGGTTTGCTGGGATTTGAATATCGCTCATGCCCAAACCTTAAGGCATCCCTACGGGTGCAAGCGGGCGAGTTGCCACCCCGAGCCAGTTGAGGTGAAAATCAAACGATCGTGAAGTCGAGAGTAGCGTCCCTGCCAAAATTCAATGGAGCGCGGCGTAACTAGGTACCCACCCCAATGCGGTGGCATTGGAACAGCGCTTCCTTGCGGAAACTTTGCGGCAAATTCATCGAAGCGACCCTGCAAGTGCTCTCGCGATTCCAAATCTTGAGATTGGGAGCTAGCCCATGCCCCGATCTGGCTACTCCACGGCCTTGATGCAAAGTATGCGCTGCTGGCAGATGTAGGGACCTTCTCGGCAATTCCACGAATAATTACTTGCCGCTCCATGGCATACCAAGGGAAGAGAAGCGACACATTGGGATTGGCTGCGATCGCTCTGCCCTTGTTCGACTCATAATTGGTAAAGAAGGAGAAACCCAGGGCGGTGACATCTTTCAATAAGACGGTTCGTGATTGTGGACCTTGCGCGTCGACCGTGGAGAGGACCATGGCATTTGCTTCGACAATCACAGGATTGAGGGCTGCCTCTGCGAGCCAATTTCGAAATTGAGTAATGGGGTCTTCTGCTAAATCTCCCTCTGCAAGCCCAAGCTCCCCGTAGGAGCGGCGCATAGCCCTAATCTCATCGCGGCTCAGCCCACTGCCCGGCTCTCTTGGAGTGCTCATAGGTGTATCTAACGTCACTTTCGTCCTTTCGGCTATTTGGGCTCTGGGGTTTGTACCGTGCACCTTCTAGGGCGAGAATAGGCGCACCTAATTGTGGAGGGATCTTTCTGTGAGCGATGATTTCAAGCCTGGTCTAGAGGGTGTAATTGCCTTTGAGTCGACGATTGCTGAACCAGATAAAGAGGGAAGCGCGCTGCGATATCGCGGTGTCGATATTGAAGACCTCGTGGGTCGCGTCACCTTTGGAAATGTGTGGGGACTCTTGGTTGATGATGAATTCAACCCAGGTCTACCCAATGCTGAACGTTTTCCGCTTCCAGTTCACTCCGGTGATGTACGTGTAGATGTGCAATCAGCTATCGCAATGCTGGCACCCGCTTGGGGACTCAAGCCACTCCTTGATATTTCAGATGAAGAGGCACGCTCTAACTTGGCACGCGCCTCCGTCATGGTGCTCTCCTACGTCGCGCAATCTGCACGCGGTGTTATTCATCCCGCTGTTCCTGAAACAGAAATTGATAAAGCTCATACCGTGGTTGAGCGCATGATGATTCGTTGGCGCGGAGAGCCTGATCCCCTCCATGTTCGCGCAATAGACGCATACTTTGTTTCAGCGGCAGAACATGGGATGAACGCATCTACATTTACCGCACGCGTTATTGCGTCAACCGGTGCCGACGTTGCGGCTTCACTCTCTGGCGCAATCGGCGCTATGTCGGGCCCACTTCACGGTGGTGCACCTGCTCGCGTATTGAGCATGATTGAAGGCGTGGAAAAGATGGGCGATGCACGCGCCTATGTAAAGGGAATTATGGATCGCGGAGAACGATTGATGGGCTTTGGCCATCGCGTGTACCGCGCTGAAGATCCACGCGCCCGCACCCTTCGTCGCACCGCAAAAGAACTTGGAGCACCTCGCTATGACGTTGCACTCGCTCTCGAGCAAGCTGCGCTAGCAGAATTGCATGAGCGTCATCCAGAGCGCGTGCTAGAAACAAACGTTGAGTTCTGGGCCGCTATCGTTTTGGATTTTGCAGAAGTACCAGCTCCGCTCTTTACTTCAATGTTCACAGCTGCTCGCACCGCGGGTTGGTCTGCACACATTTTGGAGCAGAAGCGCACCGGCCGATTGATTCGTCCATCTGCTCGCTACGTAGGACCTGGTCCACGTAGCCCTAAAGATGTAAAGGGTTGGGAC
>CAIPQX010000031.1 GCA_903867285.1 uncultured Actinomycetes bacterium
CGGTATCTCGCCCCGATGATTTAGTCCTCGGTGAAGAGTTTGGCGCACCAACTCTGACGCAAGATAGTTATTACTGGGTGATCGATCCGATCGATGGCACCAAGAATTTCTTGCGCGGAATTCCGACCTGGGCCACCTTGATTGCACTCTGCAATCCGCAGGGCGAAGTAGTCGCTGGAGTTGTCAGCGCACCTGCGCTCTATCGTCGCTGGTTTGCTGCACTTGGTAGCGGTGCTTACATCAGCGAGAACGGTGGAGTACCACGCCAGATAAAAGTTTCGGGAGTTCGCAATCTCAAAGATGCATCGCTCTCTTATTCCGATCTCATCGGATGGGGCAACCGCAAAGCAGCGATGCTCAAACTACAAGATGAGATCTGGCGTAGTCGTGGCTTTGGAGATTTCTGGTCACACATGCTCGTTGCAGAGGGTGCGCTCGATATCGCAGTAGAACCGACTCTGGCACTCTGGGATATGGCGGCGCTCGACATTATCGTGCGCGAAGCCGGCGGCACATTTACAAACCTTGATGGAGCGCCTGGTCCACACGGGGGCAACGGAGTTTCCAGCAATACCTTGCTCCATAAAGATTTCCTGGGAGCGCTCAATTCATGAGGTTTCTCTGGTTCGGTAAGAAGAAGGTTGCACCGGAGCCCGTCCTTGAAGTCGAAAAAGAGAGCGAGCTGGAAGAGGTTTATTCGGTCGTTGGTTTTACCTGTGAAACCAATCCCATCGCTACCGCTAAAAATACGCAACTTCATTTAGAAGTCATCAACTCCCTGATCTTGTCGGTGCTCTCCCAGGCCAACTCCCCCGCTGATATTGCCGCGCAAGAGTTCTTTCAGGCGCATGGCGCCAATGTTCTGCCTACCGATGATTTCACTTACAGCGCCGAACGCGGATACAGCTCGCGGGTACGCGATGAAAAAACTTTGCGCACCGTTCTGATCGGCCCGGCTCCAGTTATTGCGCGCGCTTCAACTCCATTTTGCAGAGCAATTAGCACGGCGATACTCGATAACCCAGAGGCCTTTGTTGTTGCAGTTGATGGAATTGCCTACGCCAGTTATTCGATTACCAAAGAATTGGTTTAAAGCTCTAACCAACCAGCTGCAGGAAGTTCATCGGCGCTATCTGGACCCCACGTGCCTTTGAAGTATGGCGACAGGTGCGGCTCATTATTTATAACTCCTTCAACGATGCGCCAGGTCTCGAGAACTGAATCGATATGAGTAAAGCGCATGTGATCCCCGGCCATCGCTGCGCGCAGCAGGCGTTCGTAAGCCTCTTGGCGTTCACCCAGCGCAGCAGAGAAATTAACGGTCAACTTCACGGGCTCGGTCTTTAGGTGATCACCCGGTGATTTAGCCTGTAATTCGATATCCACTCCATCGTTCTTACCCAAGCGGAAGCGCAGCAAGTTAGCGGAACCCTCTTGCGTCTCGGCAAAGAGAAGGCGCGGTGGCTGCTTAAATTCAATGATTACCTCGAGTGTGCTCTCTTGGAGGTTCTTTCCGGTGCGCAGGTAGAAAGGAACTCCAGACCAGCGCCAGTTATCGACATGCATGATTGCAGCCGCGTAAGTCTCTGTTGTTGAACGGGGAGCAACACCTGCTTCATCGAGATAACCAACATACTGTCCGCGAATTACATGTTCAGGTTTAAGGGCAGCCATGGCACGGAAGACCTTGAGTTTTTCATCTTCCATGCGGTCGGAGGTGAGATCAGAAGGCGGCTCCATTGCGATCAACGCCAGTACCTGTAAGAGGTGATTTTGAAGTACGTCCCGGATTGCTCCAACGCCATCGTAGAAAGCTCCGCGACCCTCAACACCAAAGTCTTCGGCCATCGTGATCTGCACGCTATTGATATAGCGGTGGTTCCAGAGCGGCTCCCAGATTGAATTGGCAAAGCGGAAGATCAAAATATCTTCGACCGATTCTTTACCAAGGTAGTGATCGATACGGTAAATGCGATCCTCGGGAAGAACTGTCTCAAGTACATCCTGCAGCGCGACGGCAGAATGCAGATCACGACCGAAGGGCTTTTCAACGACGAGGCGGCACCGCTCGGTTAACCCAACCGCAGCCAGTCCTTGAGTCACATTGCCAAAGAAGGCTGGTGGGATGGCAAGGTAAATAACCGGGCTCTGCTTATCTTTGAGAGCCTCTGCTAAATCTTCGTATAACTTGGAATCTTCGTAGTTGCCAACGACAAGTGAAAGGTCCTCATCGAGCTGAGCCATGATCTTAGGATCGGGGTTTGGATAGGCTTGATGGATAGCCTCAAAGGCGTTGGAGGCAAATTGGGCATGATCCCATTTGGTCGAGGCGACTCCGACCACGGGACAGCGCAGTGAATCATTGAGCGCCATGCTGTAGAGCGCGGGAAATAATTTCTTCTTGGCCAAATCACCCGTCGCTCCAAAGAGGACGAGAACATCTGCCGCTTCTAGATCTACCTTACGTGCATTCATCTAATTTTTCTTCGCTTCTACGTGGCCGCCAAATTTCTTTCGCATTGCAGAGAGAACCTTATTGGCGTACAGATCATTCCCGCGCGATGAAAAGCGACCCATGAGTGAGGCGCTGAGCACATTGGCAGGAACGCCAGCATCAATAGCGGTTTGTACGGTCCAGCGACCTTCACCCGAATCAGAGACCGATCCCTCATATCCGGCAAGATCTGGGTCTTCGGTATAAGCAGTCGCAGTGAGATCGAGCAGCCAGGACGCGACAACAGAACCGCGGCGCCATACTTCGGTGACCTCTTCCATATCAAAGTCGTACTTTGTTTCGACATGATCGCCGACAGCGGTGGGGTGCTTAATCCCCTGTGCTGCTGCGTGAATCAAGTTGAGGCCTTCGGCATATGCCGCCATAGCGCCGTACTCGATGCCGTTGTGCACCATCTTGATGAAGTGGCCAGAACCAACGGGACCACAATGCAAGAAACCATATTCAGAATTTGCGGGTTCGCCCGTGCGGCCAGGAGTGCGCTCTGCGGATTCGATGCCAGGTGCCATCGCCTTAAAGATCGGCGTGAGGCGATCGACAATGGCTTTTTCGCCACCGATCATAAGTGAATAACCACGCGCTAACCCATAGACGCCGCCCGAAGTTCCGACATCAACAAAATTAATTCCCTTTGTTGCAAGCCACGCAGCGTTTGCTATGTCATCACGGTAGAAAGTATTACCGCCATCGATGATTGTTGAACCTGGAGCAAGATGTTCGGCAATCGCATGAATAGTCTGTTGTGTAACTTCTGCAGGCACCATCACCCAGACAAATTGTGGGTTGTCGGTGCTGTTGAATTGCGCGAGATCTGCAAGGGAAGCAAGAGGTGTGAACCCTGCGGCAG
>CAIPQX010000032.1 GCA_903867285.1 uncultured Actinomycetes bacterium
CGCTTTCTCGATGACGCGATTGAAATTGATGTAGACGCGCTCTTTGATGGCAAAGAGCTGTATATGGCTGGAATCATGGAGCACATCGAGGAGGCGGGAATTCACTCTGGGGATTCTGCGTGTGTGCTGCCCAGCATGTCACTTACCGATTCGCAGTTATCTGAGATTCGATTAGCCACGGAGAAGATTGCGCGTGGAGTCGATGTTCGAGGACTAATCAATATTCAATTTGCCATCTCGCGTGCAGATGGGGTGCTTTACGTTTTAGAAGCCAATCCGCGCGCTTCGCGAACCGTTCCCTTCGTCTCCAAGGCCACTGGGATTCCACTCGCCAAGGCTGCTTCACTCATTTCAATTGGGCGCACCATAAACGATCTACGTACCTCCGGTTTGTTACCACGCTCTGGGGATGGAGTTCCCTTCGGCGTCTGCGTCAAGGAGGCGGTCCTACCTTGGAACCGCTTCCGTCGAGTAGATGGAACCGGAGTCGATTCTGTGCTGGGTCCTGAGATGCGATCAACCGGTGAAGTTATGGGTATTGCGCAGACATTTGGTGAGGCCTACGCCAAGAGTCAGACCGCTTCCTTCGGTGCATTGCCCATGAGCGGAAATGTATTCATATCGCTCTCCGAAAGAGATAAGTTGGCGAGCGTGCAACCAGCCCGCGAGCTCACCGAATTAGGTTTTAAACTCTTTACGACGATCGGTACTCATCAACTCTTGGAGAAGAACGGGGTCCCATCCACGGTCGTTCGCAAGAATTCCGAAGCAGGTGATGGATTGTCAGCGGTGGATATCATCAATACTGGCCAGGTGGATCTCGTTATCAACACTCCCTTGGGGCGCGGAACGCGACATGATGGATGGCTGATCCGAACCGCTTCGGTGCAGCGGGGAATTCCCATCATTACTACGATCGCTGGATTCAAAGCGGCTGTAGCCGGCATTACGCAGCTGAGCAAGAGCGAACCTTCGGTCCTCTCCCTGCAGCAATGGCAGAAATTGGTGGGCAGATGATTAACGCAAGAGCTGTTCAACTCTCAGCTGAGATTATTTCAAATAAGAAGGTAGGCGCATATCACCACATGGTCTTCGCGGTCGGTGAAGTAGCCGCCAACTGCCGTCCCGGAAATTTCGTCGCGATATCCGTAGGTGGAGCCAGCTCCTCTCTCGTACTCAGGCGCGCCTTTGCTATTTATCGCGCATCGCTGCGTTCCGATGGAATGGGCTTGCTGGAATTAGTTATTGCTCCGCAAGGCAGTGGAAGTAAGTGGCTAGTTGCTCAGGAGCCGGGGGATAGGGTCGACCTCATTGCACCGCTAGGGACTGCTTTTGGAATTCCCAAAGAACCAATCAATGCTCTGCTGGTTGGCGGTGGGTACGGCTCTGCACCACTCTTCTCGCTAGCCGAAACTTTGAAGGCGCGCGGCTGTCGCGTAGATATGGTCCTCGGTGCCAGTACCGCTGGCAAGATTTATGCACCACTTGAAGGTAAACGCTCGGTCAATTCTCTTACGATTACCACTGACGATGGAAGCGCGGGAATAGCTGGTCGCGTGAGCGATGTACTGCCGAACCTTATTGCTGAACATGAAGTAGATGTGATCTACTCCTGCGGGCCGATGGCGATGCTAGAAGCCATCACATTGATTTCGCAGAAGGCGGATGTACTCCATCAATGCTCCGTCGAAGAGTCAATGGCCTGCGGCATTGGAGTGTGTATGACCTGCGTACTGCCGGTTGAAGGGGATGATGGAGTCATACGGATGACTCGCAGTTGTGTCGAGGGTCCTGTAATGGACGGCAACAAAGTACTCTGGAACAAATCCCGTGAAATTCCAGATGGGGTGTGGGGCAAATGAGCATTAATTTCAGCACCTCCATAAGCGGAGCGTTCTTCGCCAATCCGATCTTCACCGCATCTGGTTGTGCTGGTTCAGGTAAAGAGTTATCTCACTTCTTTCCGCTCACCTCCCTGGGAGCAGTGGTCACAAAATCGATCATGATTAAGCCGCGCAGTGGTCGCGCGACACCGCGTATGGCAGAGACCCCGAGCGGGATGTTGAACTCGATTGGGCTGCAAGGTCCAGGAATTGATCTCTTCCTTGAAAACGATATCCCCTGGTTACGCGAGCAAGGGGCACGAATCATCGTCAGCATCGCGGGGGAGAGCGTAGAAGATTATGCAGTTCTCGCGCGAAAGTTGCGCAACGTTGCAGGGATAAGTGCCTTAGAGGTCAACATCTCCTGTCCAAATGTGGAAAATCGTGGCCAAGTTTTCGCGTGCAATCCGGATACCGCTTCCGCCGCTATCGCTGCGGTGAGAAGAAATATCGGCGGTGAATTACCCATCATTGCAAAGCTCTCACCTGACGTTACAGATATAACGACAATTGCAGAGAGCGTCATATCTGCAGGCGCCGATGGCCTCGCGCTGATAAACACACTTCTCGGGATGGTCATCGATACCACTTCAATGGCTCCCAAGTTATCGCAGAAGACCGGCGGTCTCTCCGGTCCAGCAATTCGTCCCATAGCAGTCCGCGCCATTTACCAAGTGCGGGCGGCCTTTCCTAAGATCCCAATAGTTGGAATGGGTGGAGTAACGAATGGGCGCGATGCCTTTGAGTTAGTACTTGCCGGCGCGAATGCAGTTTCAATCGGTACGGCTACATTTGGTAACCCAATGGCCGCCATGACGATCAAGAACGAACTAGAGGAACTCTGTGAAGCACGCGGATTTACCTCATTTTCCGATGCAGTGAGTTACGCCCATAGAGTGGAGGCATAATGGCAAAAGTTAAATCACCGATCATCTTGGCTCTCGATACCGATGATCTTGATACAGCAAAGAAATGGATCGAAACCACAGCCGGTAGCGTTGATGTCTACAAGGTGGGACTCGAATTCTTCTTAAAGCATGGCGCAATAGGTCTGCGTGAATTGCGGACGATACGCGAATTCGAACTCTTTTTAGATCTTAAACTCCACGATATTCCTAATACCGTGGGTGGAGCGGTGCGATCAATTCGTGAACTGCAACCCCGTTTTCTTACCGTCCATGCCTCAGGTGGTTCATCGATGATCAGCGCTGCGGCGCAAGCAGCCCCTGAAATCGCAATCACGGCTGTCACCGTTCTGACCTCGTTAGATTCGGCTGAGCTCATCCGGATGGGAATTGATTCCGCTCCGTTAGATTTCGCCGTCACCCTCGCGCGCAACGCGGTTTTATCCGGGGCTCGCGCCATTGTCTGTTCCCCTTTGGAGGTAGCGGCAATTCGCCAAGCGGTGGGATCCGAAGTAGAAATCATTACTCCTGGGGTCCGTCCTGCAGATTCCACACTAGGAGACCAAAGTCGAACCATGACGCCGCCTGAAGCAATTGCCGCCGGCGCAGATTTCCTTGTTATCGGTAGACCAATCACCTCTTTCTTTGCACAATCTCCGCAGGCGATGCAGGAGAGAGCGCTGCAGATTTTGGAATCGCTCACTTGACACCTGTCCCTCCACCGCGGCTCTCCATAGAACAGAGACGTGCCGCTCTTGAGAAGGCAAAGCTCTCCAGGCAAGAACGCGCTGAGGTAAAACGCTTAATAACCCTAGGAGAGATGAATATATTTGATGCGATAAATGACCCACGTGAGTCGATTCGCCGCATGAAAGTTATTGAACTACTTTCAGCGCTCCCTGGTGTTGGCAAAGCGCGAGCTACTCTCATTATGGAGCGCAGAAATATCTCGGCTTCCCGTAGAATCGGCGGGTTAGGACATCTACAACTTAAGGCGCTGGGAAAGGAGTTGGCTGTGGCGAAAGTGGATCCGATCCGTGGAAAGTTGATAGTCATCTCTGGTCCAGGTGGCGTGGGCAAGAGCACCATCACCGCACAACTACGCAATGATCCAAGATTTTGGATAAGCGTCTCAGCCACCACTCGGGAACCTCGACTGGGAGAGCGCGATGGAATCGACTACCTATTTCTTACTCCAGAGAAATTTCAAGAAATGATTGAGGTCGGTGAGTTTTTGGAGTGGGCCGAGTTCGCTGGGAACCGCTACGGAACCCCGCGCCATCCCGTTGAGGAGTGGCGAACTCTCGGCAAGCACGTCATTCTTGAGATAGAGATCGATGGAGCCCGCCAGGTTCGTACGCGGGAAGCGGGGGCAACCCTCATCTTTATAGCGCCCCCATCGTGGGAAGAGCTGGTCCGCCGCCTTACCAGTAGGGGTACGGACTCGCCGGAGCGGCGCGCCGCCCGCTTAGCTCTTGCTGAGGAAGAGATGGCTGCCGCTAGCGAGTTCGATGCAATCCTGGTAAATGAGAGCGTCGAAGGGTTGATCGCGCAACTGGTATCCTTGGCGACTGCTTAACTGACGAATAGAGGGACACACATGTCTGCTGAACTTACCGATGGAATTACCCATCCTTCGATCGATGAACTTCTCGATGCTGCTGGATCTAAGTACAGCCTCGTTCTCTACGCTGCAAAGCGGGCGCGCCAGATCAACGCTTACTACTCCCAATTGGGAGAGGGCTTGCTTGAGTACGTAGGACCGCTAGTCGAAACCTATGTGCACGAGAAGCCACTTTCAATCGCACTCCGCGAGATTAATCAGGGCCTTCTCACCATTGAGAATCTAGAGCCTGTCGCTGAGACCACGAGCTCAGAAGTTTCTGCTTAACAAAGAAGAAGATGTATCCGCGCGGGCGTGAAATCGTCCTCGGTGTATCCGGGGGAATTTCTGCCTATAAATCCTGCGATCTCCTACGCCGGTTACAAGATCTTGGTTTCTTAATTACCGTCATCCCTACTCGCTCGAGTCTCAATTTTGTGGGCTTATCGACGTGGGAGGCTCTCTCTGGACGCCCAGTTCCTACTGACCTGTGGAACAACGTTCATCAAGTTCCACATATCGCACTTGCAAAACAGGCGGACGCGATTCTCATCGCCCCTGCCACCGCAGATATTATAGCGAAGGTTGCTGCTGGTATCGCCGATGATCTCTTAACCAACATCATCCTTGCAAGCAACGCCCCATTGATCTTTGTGCCAGCGATGCATACCGAGATGTGGCTCAACGCGGCAACGCAAGCAAACGTTCAACTTTTAAGAAGTCGGGGCCATCAGGTAATTGAACCTGACTCTGGAAAACTTACCAGCGGGGATGTAGGCGTTGGCCGATATCCAGATAGCTCGAAGATCTTGAACTGCCTGACGACGACTTTACAGAGTCGCGCTGATCTCCAGGGTCGGTCAATATTGATTAGTACGGGTGGAACTCGGGAGGCTATAGATCCGGTTCGCTACATCGGGAACAACTCCTCTGGCCGTCAGGGTTATGCCTTGGCGTATGCAGCGATTTCCCGTGGCGCAAAGGTCACTCTTGTTGCAGCCAACTCGGCGCTCGAGGATATAGAGGGAGTCGAGACCGTCCACGTCACAACAGCATTAGAGATGCAAGCAGCACTCGAAGCACACTTTGATAAGGCCGATGTCGTAATCATGGCAGCTGCAGTCGCGGACGTTCGTCCCAGTGCATTTAATACAAGAAAGATTTCTAAGGACTATTTATCAGAGATCCCAGTAATCAAGAATCCTGACATTACGAAGGAACTTTCGCAGCGAAAGAGCGCACAGATTATGATCGGCTTCGCGGCCCAGACCGCCGATTCAAGAGCCGAAGGTTTAGCACTTGCATCCGCGAAGATGCAGGATAAGGGGCTAGATATCGTTTATTTCAATGATGTCTCTGGCGGCGCGATCTTCGGCTCGGATAAGACTGCAGGAGTGATCTTGACCGCTGCCGGCGATACCTACGAATTTGCTTCAGGCCCAAAGATGACACTTGCCAACAAGATTCTAGATTTAGCCCGCGATAAGTTAGGTTATCCCAATGACTAAGCGACTGTTTACCTCCGAGTCTGTCACTGAAGGCCATCCCGACAAGATGGCTGATCAAATCTCTGACGCCATTCTCGACTCGCTTCTTAGCCAAGATGCCAAAAGCCGGGTTGCGGTTGAAACCCTCATCACCACCGGGCAGGTCCACGTTGCTGGTGAAGTAACAACTAGTGGCTACGCCGATGTAATGGGTATTGTTCGAGACACCGTTCTTGAGATTGGTTACGACTCCTCAGATAAGGGTTTCGACGGTAATTCTTGCGGTGTATCAATCTCACTAGGTCAGCAATCAAGTGATATCGCTCAAGGCGTTAACTCCGCCATGGAAAATCGAGTTTCTTCATCGATCGACCCTCTCGATGCGCAGGGCGCAGGCGACCAGGGTTTGATGTTCGGCTATGCCTGTGAAGACACACCAGAACTTATGCCGATTCCTATCTCTTTAGCTCATCAACTAGCACAGCGTCTTTCGACAGTACGCAAATCTGGCGAATTGGATTATCTACGGCCAGATGGCAAGACTCAAGTCACGATTGAATACGATGGAGATCGGCCGGTTGCACTCAATACCATCGTGATCTCCTCGCAGCATGCTGCACATGTGGACCTTGATAAGGTCCTGGCGCCGGACATTGAGCGTTTGGTAATCCACCCAGTGTTGGCTGGACTCGCGCTCGATCACTCCAATGTACGTATTTTGATTAATCCCACGGGGCGCTTTGTAACAGGCGGTCCAATGGGCGATGCCGGATTAACGGGTCGAAAGATCATCGTTGATACCTATGGTGGAATGGCTCGCCACGGCGGAGGAGCCTTCTCGGGTAAAGACCCTTCGAAAGTCGATCGCTCCGCAGCATACGCAATGCGCTGGGTAGCTAAGAATGTTGTCGCCGCTGGTCTTGCTTCTCGCTGCGAAGTTCAGGTCGCCTACGCTATTGGAAAGGCGCAACCAGTCGGACTATTCGTCGAGTGCTTCGGTACTGAGAAGATGCCGGTACTCCAAATTGAGTCAGCTATCGAAGCGGTATTCGATCTTCGCCCTGCCGCTCTCATCAGAGATTTAGATTTGCTACGCCCTATCTATCAAAAGACCGCGAGCTACGGACATTTCGGACGTGAACTTCCCGCCTTTACATGGGAGAAGAGTGATCGAAGTGCTCTCTTGCAAAAGGCCGTCAAAGGTTAATTCACTGTGGCTGAGGTAAAGCCACTCAAACTGCGCCGAGAGAAGGCGCAGAGTTTTCGTCCACGTGCTGCATC
>CAIPQX010000033.1 GCA_903867285.1 uncultured Actinomycetes bacterium
CCGCACCTGGCCAACGATGAAGAGTTTGTAAACAGATTTATCCGCGAAGCCAAGGCGATCGCAGCGCTCTCCCACCCCAATATCGTCTCCATCCAAGACCAAGGGTGGAATGAAGGTGGTGCCCAAGCCATCTTTATCGTCATGGAATATGTCGATGGATTTACCTTGCGCGATCTTCTCGTGGAGCGAGGTCACCTCACTCCACGCGATCTTCTCCCTTTCATGGTCCCCGTTGTAAGTGCGCTGGCGCAGGCCCATAGCCTCGGAATCAATCATCGCGATCTCAAGCCGGAAAATATTTTGATTTCCAAGGATGGCAGGATCAAAATCGCAGATTTTGGTTTAGCGCGAGGTGGGCTATTGGGCAACACTATGACCGTTGACTCCAGCGTTGTCCTCGGCAGCGTTTCCTACCTCTCCCCCGAACAGGTGGAACGGGGGATCTCCGATTCACGTAGTGATATCTACTCTCTCGGAATAATGTTCTTCGAACTACTCACTGGCAGCAAGCCATTTGCTGGGGATACTCCGATTCAGATCGCCTTTAAACATGTCAACGAAAGAGTCCCGGCTCCATCCACCCTCATTGCCGGGATTCCATCAGCCCTTGATGCCCTCGTACTAAGAGCGACATCTCCCAATCCAGATCAACGTCAACGCAATGGTGCAGAACTATTTGATGCGCTGCAGAGCATTCAGATTGAACTGGATCCAAAGCGTTCACAGCTCAGTCTTGAGCTCGACCTGCCATTAGTGACACCTTCGCCCAAACGAAGGAGCAGCCGCCCAGAGGTGAGGGTCGGCAACACGCTAGTAACCAAGGTGAAGAACTTTACTGAACCGCTCTCGCTCAAGAGAGGCGAATTAAGACCCACTTTTATTCCCAGTGGAAAAATCCCGAACGGAAAGCCTGAGGTGCCAGCGATGAGCCATAGCGGCGCAGTTCGACGTAAGACATCTAGGCGCGTGAAGCGAAATCGATATCTCTTAACCCTCATCATTCTGCTACTTATCGGGTTCGGCGCTTTTAAGTTGGTTGCGCCTAATACCGGAATCTCATTGCCCTCTGTTGTAGGTATGAATCAGAGAGAAGCGACGAGTGCGCTCACAAGTATCGGCATGAAAGTCGTAGTAGGAGATAAGCACTTCGACGCCAGCGTTCCGAGCGGAAAAGTTATTTCATCTTCGCCTGGTGGCGGAGCTCGCCTCAAAGTTGGCGGGACGGTTTCGCTATCCATCTCTCAAGGTGCTCAGCCTGTTGCGACTCCTACTCCAACGCCAACACCAACAGCATCGCCGACCGCCACTGGTTCGGCTCTCCCAATTACTATTTCATCATATGTCGGTCTTACCAGCGGGCAGGCTCAGAGCGAACTAACTGCCGACGGGTTATCCGTAAACCAAACTTTCGCATATAGCGACTCGGTTGCCGCCGGAAATGTCATTACTCAAAGCCCGGATGGATCCACACCTGTTCTTCCAGGGTCGACAATCTCCATCGTCGTCTCCCAAGGAACAGCCACGGTTTACATTCCAAATATCTACTCATTTTCGCGGAGCGCCGCCACAACCGCCCTAGAGAACCTCCAACTCAAAGTTCTCGTTCGAAAGATCGGAAACGGCAAATTCGTCACGAACGTCTCCCCGAAGGTCGGAAGCAAGGTCAAGCGCGGTTCAACGGTAGTTATAACGCTCGGGTAGGCTCGCCCCATGAGTCCAACAGTTAGCCCTAAAGTTTGGCCTCGAATCGGGGCACATACTCCCACTTCGGGTGGAATGGCTAAGCGCTCCATCGAATACGCGCTGACCACCGAGGCAGAAGCGATTCAGGTCTTTGCATCAAACCCACGTGGTTGGGCGATGCCCGAAGCCAATCTCGCAGCTGATACCGCATTTCGCGATCGCGCCGCCGAGTTAGATATTCATACTTATGTACATGCTCCCTTTTTAATTAATTTAGGGTCACCAACTCTCGCAACATACGAGAATTCGGTGGCATCAACTGCATATTCGCTAAAGCGAGCCCGGGAAATCGGCGCCCTTGGAACGGTAATCCATACGGGCTCGGCCGTTGATGTAACGCATCTACCGACCGCCTGGAAGCAGATCAAAGAGGGCATGGCGCCTGTGCTCAATAATCTCAAGGATTCCGATCCCTGGTTGCTTTTGGAGCCAACCGCAGGACAGGGGCAATCTCTCGTTAAAAAACTTGATGATCTACTTATGTACTTTGAAGCGCTGGAGTGGCACCCAAAGGTCGGAGTCTGTCTCGATACCTGCCA
>CAIPQX010000034.1 GCA_903867285.1 uncultured Actinomycetes bacterium
GCTACGACGTGAGCGAGTGCGCGAGCGCGACATCTTTCGCTTTGGGACTGGCATGGTTTTGCTCCTTCTAAATCGAAAAGTTAATCGTTCAAACTGTAATTAGCGGCGACCGCTGGGCGGTTGCTTCCTTAAGAGGAAAAGTATCCCCCATAGGCCCAAAATAGTAAAAACGAGAGAAATCAGGAGTTTGGACCTTTCCAATCGGTAAGGCCGGCCCAACGGATATCCGCCGCCTCATGGGCGTGATCATCAGGCAGTTCAGCCCACTTCACCCCACAGGTAGGGCAGAGCCCCTCGCAATCCTCGCTACAGAGCGGGTTTACCGGCAGGTTCAGAACTAGGGCGTCGCGAATGGGTCCATCGAGATTAATCAGGTCCCCATCCATTTCGAGGAGTTCATCCTCGTCGTCGACATCTACCTCTTTGGACTTCGGCTTCTGCCGGTAATCCACCTCATAGAGAAAGAGCTCTTGAAAGGTTTCATCAATGTCGAAAGTGACTGGGTCGAGACAGCGCGTGCATTCGCCAATGGCTTCACTTGATACAGAGCCCGTTGCTAATACACCTTGCTCGACCGCCTCCAGGCGTAGATCCAGATAGATAGCCCCATCTCCTGGAACCATCAAGAGTGGAATACCGATCGGCTCGTGCTCGTCGTAGGTGAGCTCGTATTCACGCATCTCGCCCGCACGCCGCGGCAGGTCATGACAGCTAAAGAGAAATGGATTCTTAATCGTCATCGAAAACTACTCGGTGAAATCGGAGAGA
Organism: uncultured Actinomycetes bacterium; assembly: GCA_903867285.1. Classification (GTDB taxonomy): domain Bacteria; phylum Actinomycetota; class Actinomycetes; order Nanopelagicales; family Nanopelagicaceae; genus PALSA-747. The sequence continues at coordinate 769 of CAIPQX010000034.1, forward strand.
ATGTGCTTATCTTCGAAGCCCTGTAATTTTTCACGACCGCGATGAACTACATCAAGAGTCTTATTGAGAATTACCTCGAGCGTCGCTAAGCGAGAATCGATATATGCCTCGATCTCTTCACGTTCGACCCGCGCATCTTCTTCTACTGCAGCCAAAATTCGCTTTGCTTCAGCGCGAGCTGCCGCGACAATCTCAGTTTGCTCAATCATCCGCGAAACCTCTTCGCGTCCGTGTGCGATTACTGCATCAGCGCTGGAACGCGCCTCTTCAAGAATCTGCTCCCGAGTATCGATAATCTGCTGCGCCAAGGCAAAGTCCTGGGGAAATGAGTTACGTGCTCCGTCAAGCAGTTCGAGGAGTTCGCCGCGATGCACTACGCAGCTTGCAGAAAGTGGAACGCCGCGGGCTTCCTCAACAAGCGAAATAGCGCTTTGAACGCGATCGACAACTTCCATTATTTACCTCCATGTACGAGTGCAAGCCGAGCCTTGAGTTTTTCCAAGAGCGAGGCAGGGATGTAATTTGAAACATCGCCGTTATAACTGGCGATCTCTTTGACGAGGGAGGAAGATAAAAATGAGTGGGCTGGCGCAGTGGACATAAAGAGAGTCTCTACCCCCTTGAGTTGCAGGTTGATCTGCGACATCTGCAACTCGTAATCGAAATCGGTAACCGCTCTGAGCCCTTTGACGATGACGCCAATGTCGTTCGCCTCGCAATAGTCGACCAGAAGTCCGGACCATGAATCGACGCGTACATTTGGAAATTTGGCGGTCACTTCGGTGATCATTTCGATCCGCTCCGGTACGGTGAAGAGCGTGCTCTTGGTCTTGTTGACCAATACGGCAATAACGACCTCATCGAACATCTTGCTGGCACGTTCAATAATGTCGAGGTGGCCATAGGTGATCGGATCAAATGATCCAGGGCAGACGACTCGTTTCACGGCAAAACGCTAGCAGAGTAGCCCCCGTAGTAGATACTTCCCTGACCATATGAGCGCACCTTGATTACTTCCATTCCCGTTGGCCAGCGGAATGGAGAGCTTTTGCTGACTCGCTCAATCGCAATAATCCCACGTGGTTGTAGCAAGTCGGCCTTCACAATGCTTTCCAACATCTCTTCAACTACCTGATTGGAGAGATCGTAAGGTGGATCCATAAAGATGATGTCGTACTGACCCTTTTCAGTGGCGTGATCAGATTCTAAGAACCGCTCGGCTCTGGTATGAAAGACGCGATAAGCACCAGCCGGCGACTTAACAAGTTGAAAGTTAGAGATCGCGACGTTCCCCATATCGCCGTCGGATTCCACGGCATGAACGATGGCCGAGCCACGCGAAAACGCCTCCACGCCGACCGCTCCACTTCCGGCAAAGAGATCGAGAAAGTGCAGCCCCGTCAGCGAAGAAAATTCAGATTCAAGAGAAGAGAAGAGTCCTTCGCGCGCGCGATCAGAAGTGGGCCTAGTGCGATCACCTGGTGGAGAGACCAAGGTCTTTCCCTTCGCGCTACCTGCAATAATTCTCATCACTATCCCTTATCTACAAATGAACTCGCCTCGTCTGCGCGAAGCGCAGCGACTGCCGCAGCCAACTCAGGAGTTCGAGAGAGCGTCGGATCTTCTTCGACAAGTTTACTTCCAACTAGACGCGCCTTCTCAATCAAAGGTTCATCGCGTAGCACTTTGAGAAGTCGAAGATGAGAGCGGACCCCTGATTGTGCCTTGCCTAGAACATCTCCTTCGCTGCGTTGATCCAAATCAATCCGCGAAAGTTCAAATCCATCAAGGGTGCTGGCGACTGCGTTTAACCGCACCATCGCATCGGAATCCTCGGCGGCCGACGACACGATGAGGCACAAGCCGGCATTTCCGCCACGACCTATGCGTCCCCGGAGTTGATGCAACTGTGAAACTCCAAAGCGATCGCCATCCATAATCACCATCATTGATGCATTAGGTACATCAACGCCGACCTCAATGACGGTCGTAGCAACGAGGACATCGATCTTGCCTTGGGAAAATGCCTGCATAGTTGCATCTTTTAACTCGGAACTTTGTCTTCCATGCAACGGGGCAACGCGCAGCCCTTTGAGGGCGCCTAAGGCCAGCGCCGGAGCTAGATCTTCGACGGAGGTCAGGGGAATCTTCTCCTCTTTCTCGCCATCCATGATCTTGGCAATGGCGCGATCAAGGTCGGTCATACCTTCGGGCTCGATCTCGCTCGCGCTAATGCGCGGTGCCACGATGTAGGCCTGATGACCCTTGGCTACCTCTTCGCGAATCCGTTCCCACGCGCGATCGAGATATCTGGGTTTCTCCAGGACGGGAATCACGTGGGTTGTAATCGGGATACGCCCAGTTGGCAGCTCACGTAGCGTGGAAATTTCCAGATCGCCAAAGATGGTCATCGCCACAGTTCTTGGAATAGGTGTTGCCGTCATCACGAGAACATGTGGTGGAACCTTCGCTTTGGTGCGCAGCGCATCACGTTGTTCGACGCCGAAGCGATGTTGCTCATCGACAATCACCAAACCGAGGTCAGCAAAGACGACTCCCTCGCTCAAAAGGGCGTGCGTACCAATGACGATTCCGGCATCACCCGATGCGATCAAAACATTTGCATCTCGCTTCTGCGCGGCGCCCATTGAGCCAGTGAGGAGAACTACTTGGGTACCTGCACTATCACCACCGAGAGTTCCGGCCTCTGCTAGCGGACCCAACAGCTTTGTTATCGTCTTGAAGTGCTGCTGCGCTAGGACCTCCGTTGGAGCTAAGAAAGCCGCCTGTCCGGCGGAATCCACAACAGAGAGGGCGGCGCGAAGTGCAACAACCGTCTTACCCGATCCAACTTCACCTTGCAGTAGCCGATGCATGGGATGTGTCTGTGCCATATCGGATTCGATCTCTGCAGATACCGCTAATTGACCTGCGGTAAATGAAAAAGGTAGAAGTGCCTCAAATTTAGAAACCAATCCGCCGCTTGTTATCGTGCGCGAGATTGCCGGCATCGATTGGTATTCAACTCGACGCTGCGCTAGCAAGAGTTGCAAGAGCAGGGCCTCATCGAAGGTGAGTCGCTGGCGCGCGAGCGCAGAACTTTCGAGTGATGTAGGCGAATGAATCTCTCGCAATGAATCGGTAATACTTGGATAGCCCAACTCACCAAGAAGTTTCCCCGGTAGATAATCTGGAATATCTTCTAAACCATCGAGAACTATCTCAACGCACTGTGTAATTTTCCAAGAGGGAAACTTTGCGGCCGAGGGATACACCGAGAGAAACTTTCCCGCGAAGCCCGAGACCGCTTCATCGACATCATCTCCATCTGGAATCAGTTGATAGTCGGGATGTGAGAGTTGGCGTTTTCCGTTGAAGAGTCCGACCTTGCCCGCGAACATTCCCGTCCGTCCGGCGCTCAACTCTTTCTCGCGCCAGGGTTGATTAAAAAATGTCAGATATAACTTTGCTGAACCATCGGTTACGACAACCTCAAGGATCGTCCTCCCACTTGCCCGGCGCAGGTGTGTGGAAGCAATCTGCGCTAAGACCGTGGCTTCCTCGCCTTCTGCCAACTCCGAGATGTTGCTGAGCTCTCCACGCATGACATAGCGCCGCGGGTAGTGGCGCAGGAGGTCTCCGACCGTCTCCATGCCGAAGGCTTTAGTCAGCGCTGTGGCAGTCCTATCCCCTAACTCCTTCTTAAGCGGGGTTTCCAGGGTGGACATGGCGCCATTCTGCCAAGGAGCTGGGCTTGGATTCGCCTTTTAGGCTCGTGGGGCGGTAATCTTCCGCTCTTAGCCGTACTGGAATTTCACCGTACCTGAATTTAAAGGAGCCATCGTGGCATCAAACTGCGACATCTGTGGCAAGGGCCCGAGCTTTGGCAATAACGTCTCGCACTCAATGCGTAAGACCCGCCGCCGCTGGAACCCAAATATCCAACGCGTCCGCACCCTGGTAGCAGGAGCGACCAAGCGTCAGAACGTTTGTTCATCATGCCTCAAGGCTGGAAAGGTAGTCCGCTAACCCTCCTCTTCTTTAGAGTAGGTGCGTGACCCCTTTTTCTAACCCTCTTATCTACGCCCATCGTGGGGCTTCCTTTGACCATCCCGAAGCGTCCCGAGAGGCATACCTAGCCGCGGTAGACCAAGGCGCCGATGGCTTCGAAACAGATCTGCGTTTAAC
>CAIPQX010000035.1 GCA_903867285.1 uncultured Actinomycetes bacterium
AAAGCGCGCTCGAGTTGTTTACTTGAACTTTCATCTTCCAGGGCGACCAGGCGAGGGAGGCCTTCAATGATTGTGACTTCCGCACCAAAGGAGCTCCAGACCGATGCAAATTCGCAACCGATAACTCCGCCGCCGAGAACGATGACGGATTTAGGTACGTAATCCATTGTCATGGCTTCGTTGCTGGTAATGATTTGGGTGCCGTCGATTTCTAGGCCGGGAAGAGTCTTTGCGTAAGAACCAGTTGCGAGAACAACATTCTTTCCGGTGTAGACCACACCATTTGCTTCAATTTGATTCTTTGAAACCAGACGTCCAGTTCCTTCGACATAAGTAATGTTCCGAGATTTAACCAGGCCCTGTAGACCTTTGTGGAGTTTTGAGATGACGCCATCTTTGTAAGCGTTGACTGCCAACATATCAATCGAGATGAATTGTGCGTTGACGCCGAACTCCGCTGCATGTCGTGTGTCATCTGCAATCTCACCTGCGTGAAGAAGCGCTTTGGTTGGGATGCACCCACGGTGCAGGCAAGTTCCGCCCAGCTTGTCCTGTTCGATCAGAACAACCGATAATCCAAGTTGCGCACCGCGGAGAGCGCAGGCATATCCGCCGCTTCCGCCGCCCAGGATTACGAGATCAAATTCGTTCACACTTCACCTTTTCTTGAGGATTCAGGGGAGCAGCACAGGGGGCTAATCCTGCCACGAGTTGAGCCTGCACTCTTCTTCACCTAGTTCTGTGATGCTGCTAACTCGGCTAGGGCGAGCAAGGATCGAACGGTGACGCCGGTACCGCCAACAGGGGTATAGCCATGAGCCTCGTGCGTGAGCGCGGGCCCAGCGATATCCAGGTGGAGCCAGGGTACGTGGGAGGGGACGAATTCCTTGAGGAAGAGTCCAGCGACCAGCATTCCGCCATTGCGGTTGGCCGGGTTGGAGTTGACCATATCGGCCGAGGCCGATTGGAGCGCCTCTTTGAGATCCTCTGGCAGTGGCATGGGCCAGAAGGACTCGCCCGAAATTCCTGTCGCTTCCAGAAATAGGGTCCGGAATTCTTCATTGTTGGTCATGACAGCCGAGGTGCGCGTACCGAGGGCGATTACTTGCGCTCCGGTGAGGGTTGCAACATCGACCAGGCCATCCAACCCACCATTTCGTTCGCCATCTTGAGTGGCACGCACTAAGCCATCTGCTAAAACCAGGCGACCTTCTGCATCGGGGTTAAGGACTTCCACAGTTTTTCCGCCGAGAATGGTGATGATGTCGCTCGGACGAGTTGCCTCGCCGCTGATCATGTTCTCTGCGAGGCAGGCATAGGTGTCGATAGCAACTGGCAACTTCAGAGTAGCGATCGCAAAGGTAGCGGCAACCACTGCAGCCGCACCGCTCATATCTGATTTCATATCGGACATCCCGACTATGCCCTTGAGGTTGTACCCGCCAGAGTCGAAGGTAATTCCCTTGCCGACGAAGGCGAGACGTTTCTTGGGTTTTGCCGGAGAGTAGGTGAGGTGGAGTAGACGTGGGGGATTAGCCGAACCTTGTCCGACCGAACTGATTCCGCCATAGCCCTTCGCTTTGAGTTGCACCTCATTGAGAATTTCAACTTTGATTCCGAGTGACAAAGCAATCTTCTTCATCTGCGCCGTGAAGGTGATTGGAGTTAGGTGTGAAGGTGGAGTGTTGATCAAATCGCGAGTGATCGCGACGTACTGTCCCAGAACTTCAGCGCGCTGGAGAGCGGCCTTGATAGGAGCTGCGTTACCCAATGGGGAGACAATCGTCGCGGACTTTAGTGGAGCCTTCTGCTCAGCTTTGGAACTTCCGCGGAACTCGATGAATTCGTAGGCTCCGAGCGTGATTCCTTCTGCGACTGCAGCGAACTCGGCTGCATTAGTGATCGGAAGGGCAAAGTCTGCTTGGGCTTGTCCAACGAGCGCACGGGTTGCAGCTCCAGCCGCGCGGCGCAAAGTCTCGTGTGAGTAATTGGCTGCGGTGGTTCCAAAGCCGGTGAAGAGAATTAGGCGGGGCGTAGAAAATGAGACTTTGGTTACTTCGTCAACTTTTCCGGTCGCACCCAGATCCCCGAGGATCGCTAACAACTTCTTGGTGTCTCGTGCGAGGGAGGGAATATGCTCGATGTTGGGATGAATTGTTAGTTTTCCAGCCTTCGAAGAGAGGCCTAGAACAAGTACATCACCGGAAGTCTGCGAGCTGGTTTTCAGAGTTGCCATCTCATAATCCTCTCACTTAACGGAGGTAATTGAGAAGTCGGATCGACCGCAAGAGGGCAGAGTTGAGATATGTTAGAGAAATGGAATCTCCCCTCTTTGATTGGCATTCGCAAGCTGGCGCAAAACTCGCTGATTTTGGTGGTTGGCAGATGCCGATCGAATACCCCAAGGCTGTCGGCACGCTTACCGCTGGGGGCGTGATCGCTGAACACACGGCGGTGCGAGAGGCGGTAGGAATCTTCGATGTCTCACACCTGGGAAAGATTGAAGTCTCGGGCATCGGGTCCCTCATGTTTCTTAATCGGATCTTCACAAATGATCTAGAGCGCATTGGTCATGGAAGTGCGCAGTACAACCTTCTCTGTGATTCAACCGGCGGAGTTATTGATGACCTGATCATCTACCGATATAGCGATGAGAAGTTTCTGCTAGTTCCTAACGCCGCTAACTGCGCTGCGGTTTTTGCAGTTTTGGAATCTGCAAATGATCTGGGTTTAACCATCAGAAATGCCCATCACGATTTTGGAGTCTTAGCAGTACAGGGTCCCAAGAGTAATGAGCTACTAGCGCTGCTAGGAATATCTGTAGATCTTGATTACATGGCCTTCACTGAAGTGACGATTCCTGGCCACGAAATTCTTGGTCGCGTCATCGTATGTCGTACGGGCTATACCGGTGAATTTGGATACGAATTGCTTCCTGCATGGGGCGCCTCACTTCCATTGTGGGAATTATTGGTGATCGCCGTTGAGAAAATCGGCGGACGTATTTGCGGGCTTGGTTCCCGCGACACCTTGCGCACCGAGATGGGTTACCCACTGCACGGACATGAGCTCTCTCTAGATATAACTCCGTTACAAGCAAATGCGGGATGGGCCGTTGCACTCGCTAAGTCAGTTTTTCACGGACAGTCTGCCCTCGTTGCCGAAAAGGCGCAGGGTGTCCCCAGAATTTTGCGAGGATTACTGGCTCAAGATCGAGGTATTCCGCGGGGTGGCATGAACGTTCTGGATGCGACGGGTGCCGTTGTTGGCAAAGTTACCAGCGGGACATTCTCTCCAACTTTAAAGATCGGTATTGGACTGGCTCTTATTAACCCAGCCATTGCCATTGGCAGCGAATTATCTATCGATGTTCGTGGTCGCACCAGCGCGGTTAAAGTTGTGAAGCCACCATTTGTGGAGTCCCGCGTTCGCTAAAGGTGTTTCTCTTTGCTCGCCACGATTACCGGGCGGCCGCTGTCGAGCGTATAAACATCGATCCGATTATCGAAGGCACGCTTAAGTTCTGGTGAGTGAATAACATCTTGTGACGCTCCGGAGAGCAAGACCTTGCCTTCTTTCATGACCACGATCCGCTCGGCAAACATGGCAGCCAGCGTGATGTCGTGCATCGTTGAAATGATCGTGACGCCCTCTTCTTTCAGCAATTCAATATTGTTAAGGACTGATATTTGATGATGCAGATCGAGTGCGCTCGTCGGTTCATCCAAGAGGATCAGTTCAGGTTCCTGTGCCAGCGCGCGGGCGATGAGAGCGCGTTGCATCTCTCCACCCGAGAGTTGAGCGACCAAGTTTGTTTGCATTCCGAAAAGATGAGTTTGGGTGAGAACTTTATGAACGAATGAGCGACTGGCGAGCGATTCATTTCCCCAACCATCGCGCTTGGAGCGACCCAACATGACATATTCGGCGACGGTCATTCCCTGCGGGATCTGTGGATGCTGCGGAACGAAGGCGACATTGCGCTTGTGACTCTTGAATACTTCTATACCTTTGTCTTGGATACTTCCGGAGTAAGGCGCCATGCCGAGTAAAGCTTTCAAGAAAGTTGTCTTACCGGCACCGTTGGGACCGACTAAGCAGGTCCACCGCTTACTCTCGATTTCAAGAGAGATGTCATTAAGAACTACCTTGTCACCATAACGGACTGTTAGATCTGTGACGATGATGCTCATTGCGTAACCTTCCTTCTATTGCGAAGTACAACTAGGAAGAACGGGGCGCCAACAAATGCGGTGATGACACCGATGGGAAGTTCGGCGGGGGAGAGCAAGGTACGAGCCCCCAAGTCCGCCAGTACAAGGAAGGCGGCCCCAGCCATCGCGATGGTTATAAGAGAGCGATTGGTCACTCGATGTGTGAGTCCGCGAACGAGATGAGGAACGACGATTCCGACAAAACCCATGAGGCCAGAAGCAGATACTGCAGTGGCTGTAGCCAAAGTTGCGGCCGCGACCGCGATGATTCGCAAACGCTTTGGATTAATTCCTAGAGAGTACGCCTCTTCATCACTCAGCATTAAGCCATCTAACTGTTTAGCAACGCTAAAGAGAATGATTAATGCGATCGTGATGTAAACGGAGGACCACGCGACAACGCTCCAACTGGCACTCGTTAAGTCACCAAGAATCCACGAATAAACCGGGCGTAGTGCAGCGCTGTGCCGCTGTTGTAAGTAAGTTTGTATCGCAGTGGCAAAAGAACCGACCGCGATACCGGACAAGAGCAGAGAATTTGGATCCGCAAAGAACTTTCCCGAGATAATAAAAGAGGTAAAGACCGCCAGAACTCCACCTAAGAAAGCGAAGATAGGAAGTGCGCCGTAGAGATTGTGATTTGTGCTTGTGAGCGCGATCGTGGCGCCCAGACCAGCCCCGCTGGCGGCGCCCAAGAGATATGGGTCGGCGAGCGGATTATGAAAAACGGTTTGATATACGGCGCCGCTCGTGGCCAATGCAGAACCGACCAGAATTCCTAGGACGACACGAGGCAAACGCAATTCCATAATGACCGTTCGGTCCTGACCCGTACTTCCGCCAGGTAGATCAAAGAGCGTTTTAAATACTTTAAAGAAGTTGATGGAGATAGGACCAAAACTCACCGCTGCGATTGCTACGGCAAACAAGATAAGTCCACAGAACACGGTGATACGCCAATTCCATATCTTGGCTATAGCTCCGTGCTCTGTGATCATGGTCGATTCCTAGTTGATCTTTGCTGTCGTTTGCCCAATGAAGCGATAGAAGTCCACGATGCGTGGTCCCCAGCGATCGGGAATATCGAGCGGAAGAACGATTACATGTCTGTTCTTAACTGCGGATATAGCCGACCATCCCGGCCGAGCTGCCACAGTTGCGACAGATTCCCCGTAAGGACCGTCATCCAAGAAGATAATCTTTGGATTCGCCTTGATTACGGATTCTGCGCTGAGTTGCGGGTAGCCACCACCATTGGCGGCATCCGCGATATTCGCAAAATTGAAGTCGGAGTAGATCTGACCTATAAAGGTAGAAGAATCCGCAGAATAGAGGGTGTTGTCGAGTTCATGGAAGATAGGTGTGGGATTCTTCTTACGATACTTAGCAACGATCTCAGAAATCTGTGCTTTCATTGTTGTTACTAACGCCTTGGCGCGCGATGGATGGCCAGTGGCCTTACCAAGTGCGAGAAATTCTGCATATGCCTCGTTGATGTTATTGGGCGTCACTTCAAGGAAGACATTGATCTTTAGCTTTAGCAAATCCTGCTTTATCGTGGCGGCATTTGTCGCTGATGATTGGAGGATGACGAGATCAGGACGATAGGCAGCAATCGCCTCCACATTTGGGGTGAAGGAAGAGAGATTTGTAAATGGAGCTGTCTTGGGAAAGTCCGAGTTGTCATCGACAGCAATCACTTGCGACCCGGCGCCAATTGCATAGAGAATTTCGGTAGCGCTCGGCGAGAGCGAGATAATTTTCGTGGGATTGCCTGAAGCAGCCTCCGCAGATGTTGCAGCGGAGATTGTCGTGAGAAGCATTACGACTGTCGCCAGGCCAGCCCATTTCCTACTTTTGAACATAAAAAACTCCCTCAAGAGTTGAGGGAGGAATAATTCGGACTTTCGGATGGTCTCCAAGAGAGCATCTAAAGGCCCGACCTTCCTCCGAGGTCGGATACTTCGATATCTAAGAGAGGCGACCTGACTTAAGAAATCTCGCGATTTCAATACAGTTGCGGGACAGTGTCGGAATCTCACCGACTTCGCTCTCATTAGTACCACCAGGCCCAAAAGGTTCTGGTGACCGAAAGTTAGCACCAACCGGTGATAACCCCAACCCCCTCTGCACCTGACACGCCAGGGGAGTAGGGTTTTGCCATGGAATATCGTCGCCTCGGCTCATCAGGAATGTATGTCTCAGAGATTGCTTATGGAAATTGGATCACCCACGGCAGTCAAGTAGAAGAAGATGCCGCCATCAAATGTGTGAAAGCGGCCCTCAATGAGGGAATCACCACCTTCGATACCGCTGATGTTTATGCGGGAACTCGCGCCGAGACAGTTCTAGGAAAAGCTCTCAAGGGAGTAAAGCGCGAATCGTATGAACTTTTCACCAAGGTCTACTGGCCAACTGGTACTGGTAAAAATGATCGCGGTCTATCGCGCAAGCACATCATGGAGTCAGTGCACGCATCATTAAAGCGATTGAATACTGACCATATCGATCTCTATCAGATGCACCGTTTCGACGTAGAGTCGCCGTTAGAAGAATCGCTCCAAGCTTTCGAAGATCTAATCCGACAGGGGAAGGTCAACTACATCGGCTTCTCGGAATGGAATGCGCAGCAGATCAAAGCGGCCTTAGAGATTCAGAAAGCGAATGGATGGACCCGTTTTGTTTCTAGCCAACCGCAATATTCAATGCTCTGGCGCGTCATCGAAAAAGAAGTTGTTCCACTCTCAGAAGAAGAGGGCATCGGTCAGATCGTCTGGTCTCCGATCGCGCAAGGAATTTTAACTGGCAAGTATCTGCCGGGAGAGAAGCCACCGGCCGGATCTCGAGCCACCGATAAGAAGTCTGGTGCCGGGTTTATCTCCAGGTGGATGACGGATGATGTTCTCACTGCTGTTCAAGATTTAAAGCCAATTGCAGATGGGGTTGGTCTCTCGATGTCTCAGCTGGCATTGGCCTGGGCGCTGCAGAATCAGAATGTTTCTGCCGTGATTATGGGAGCAACTAAGCCACTGCAAGTTAAAGAAAATGTTAAGGCAGCAGGTGTAAAGCTTGATCCGAGCGTTATGGCTGCCATCGACATCGTTCTCGGTGGACTACCAGAGCGCGATCCTGCAAAGAACGAAAGCCCAAACCCGAGGGCTTAGGCTTTCGAAAAGTGCAAAGAGAAAACTAGATTAAATCGCCGCGCTTCACTTGAGGTGCGGGTGCGCGCATGCGGCGCATTTGTGTAGAACGTAACCAGCCATACATGCCTAAGCCCTTGGTTGATTCGCCCGGGAACTTGGCATTGACCGCTTTGCGGATGCGACGAGTCATAAAGAAGCCGGAAAGGACCGTGTACAGCATCGCGACATACATAAAGAGTATTGCGATCAGCGAGACGAACTTGTTATGTACCACGCTGAGTACAAGCACCATCGCCACGGCAGGGAGAAAATACTCTCCTACGTTACGTCGTGAATCAATATAGTTGCGAACGTAACGACGCAGTGGTCCACGGTCGCGGGCAGGAAGAGCGTTCTCTTCGCCGCGCATGTAGGCCTCGCGAGCGGCAAGGCGCTTTGACTTCAACTCGTTGCGATCACGAGCCTTCGTCGCCTTGGTTGCTGGCGAAGTAATTGCATTTATCTTATTGAGCGCTTCTGCATCTTTGCGCTTGGGAGTCGGTGCGTCTTTGGCCATGTGGTTACGGTAGAGCCAGCATTCGTTCTAGCGCAACTCGTGCAAAATGGGCCGCCTTCTCCTCAACGCTTATTTGGTTAAGAACTCGCCCAGCGGCGAGGTTCTCCATAACCCAGACCAGGTGGGGGAGATCAATTCGGTTCATGGTCGAGCAGTAACAGACGGTCTTATCGAGAAAAACAACCTCTTTATCGGGGTTGGTGCGGGCCAGCCTCTGCACCAGATTGAGCTCGGTACCTATGGCCCACTTTGAACCTGGGGGAGAAGAGGTTACCGTTTTGATAATCATTTCCGTGCTTCCGACCACATCCGCGGCCATAACGACATCGTTCTGACATTCGGGGTGGACGAGCACTTGTACTCCAGGCACCCGAGCGCGGACGTCGTCGATATTTTGCCGAGTGAAGCGTCCGTGGACCGAACAGTGGCCGCGCCAGAGGATCACCTTGGCGTCGAAAAGTTCTTGATCGGTTAAACCACCCTGGGGTTTCCAGGGGTTCCAGATCACGCAATCCTCGGCCGCAAGCCCCAAGTGGAGGATGGCAGTGTTTCGACCTAGATGTTGGTCTGGGAGAAAGAAGATCTTTTCCCCTCTGTCAAAAGCCCAGTTCATTGCTCGTTGCGCGTTGGAGGATGTGCATACAGCACCTCCGTTCGCCCCAGTGAAACTTTTGATCGCGGCGGTGGAATTCATATATGTGATTGGAATAGTTCGGGATGCAATTCCCAATTTCTGGAAGTGGGCCCATGCCGCCGCTACTTGTTCTGCACCGGCCATATCAGCCATCGAACATCCCGCTGCGAGATCGGGGAGTATTACTTTCTGCTGCGGCGAGGTGAGAATGTCTGCTGATTCAGCCATGAAATGAACACCACAAAAAATGATGAACTCGGCCTCTGGATTGCTGGCCGCTGCCTGGGCCAGCTTAAAGGAGTCGCCCGTGATATCTGCAAAGTTGATGACTTCATCGCGCTGGTAGTGGTGGCCGAGAATCATGGTTCGCTCGCCTAGCGCGGCGCGAGCTTTATGGGCTCTGTCTACAAGTTCTGGTTCGCTCACTGCTGGGAGTTCACCCTCGCAGGAGACCCCGCGTTCGCTCAAGGGATCGTTATTTCGTCCCAGTATCAGCAAGTCTGCCAAGGTTCCAAAGGCCATAGTTTGATTTTAGAGGTATTATTTCTCGCATGAGTACTGAAACCGCCCAAGAAGTTACTATCCAAACCGCGACCGGAATCGCCCTGACAGATGTGGCAGCCGTAAAGGTCGCCGCACTCCTCGCCCAAGAGGGTCGCGATGATCTAAGTCTGCGCGTTGCCGTTCAGCCTGGTGGTTGCTCTGGCTTGCGTTACCAGCTCTACTTCGATGATCGTGCACTGGATGGCGACACCATCTCCGCTTTCGGGGCGGTCAAGGTAGTCACCGACAAGATGAGCACTCCGTATCTCATGGGCGCATCGATCGATTTTGTGGACACAATTGAGAAGCAAGGCTTCACGATTGATAATCCCAACGCCCAAGGCTCTTGCGCCTGCGGCGACTCCTTTAACTAACCCTTAAAGGCCACGATGAAAGTTGCCGTCGCCGGCTCGGTTGGTCGCGACCATTTAATGACCTTCCCAGGGAAGTTCACTGATTCACTTGTTGAAGGTTCTCTGGCGAAGGTATCGCTCTCCTTTCTCGTAGATAATCTCGATATTCATCGGGGCGGTTGTGCTGCAAATATCGCCTTTGGAATGGGCGCGCTCGGTCTCAACCCATTATTGGTTGCGGCAGTGGGCAAGGATTGGGCTGATTACAACGATTGGCTTATTCGCCACGGGGTCAATACCGAACACGTTCGTATATCGAAAGATCTTTACACTGCCACATTTATCGTGACAACTGATGAAGAGCTCAATCAAATTGCATCTTTCTTTCCAGGCGCGATGTCGGAAGCTCGCGAGTTAGATATTGAAGCCATCGCGCTTCGCGAGGGCGGGATCGACCTTTTTCTCATCGGTCCAGATGATCCAGAGGCGATGATTCGCCACTCTCATAGCGCCAGGCGTCTTGGAATTCCTATGGCGGCCGATCCATCGCAACAGTTGGCACGCATGGATGGTGAAGAGGTAAAGCAGTTGGTCACTGGAGCCAAGTATCTGTTCCTCAACGAATACGAGTTGGCTCTCATGCTGCAAAAGACGGGTTGGTCTGACGCCGAACTTTTCAATCAAGTTGAAATTCGCGTAGTAACTCTCGGCGCTAAGGGAGCTCGCATCGAAGAGCACGGCAAAGAGACTCTTACCGTTGGGGCGCCGCAGGAAAAGGCGAAGATCGATCCCACTGGAGTCGGCGACTCTTTTAGATCAGGATTCTTGGCCGGCCTCTCTTGGGGTCTGGGCCATGAGCGTTGCGCACAACTAGGATCGATGGTCGCCACTTTCTGCTTGGAAACAAAGGGGACGCAGGAGTATCTCTTTGATCGCGAGCAGTTTATGGAGAGGTTCCGGGAGGCTTACGGCGATCTATCTGCCGATGAAGTTGCTGCGCATATCAATCCCCGAATGGGTTTATAAGCGTTTAACTAGATATCGATCTCTTCCTAAAATCTCATATTGGTTCTTTGTCATGCGCGACCAAGCTATGAGATCGGGAAGTGTTGCAGGGTCATTACTTAAGAGAACCACTTCGGGGCTGGTTTTAAGCGCCTGTGCCAATTTGATAATGGGAATCGGGCAGCGCATCCCTAAACAATCGAGTTCCATTTAATTTCTAAAATCTTCCACAAGGGTCTTGAGTTCTTGGAGAAAGATTTCGACGCTCTCGGGCGTGGTTTGATTGTGCAGGGTCATGCGAACATTCCCATGTGTAAGTAATCCCATTGCCGCAAGCACGTGGCTGGGTTCCATGTTGGTTGCGTTGCAGGCAGAACCCGAATCAACGCAGATCCCGCGACGGTCCAATTCATTGACCAAACGTTCGGCATCTATGTACAACAAGGAGTAAGAGAGGAGATGTGGGACAGTGGTCGAGGCATTTCCCGCGATATCAACGTCACCGATTTCAGAGTGCAAGAAATTGCGTATTTGAGCGTTAAGGGTCGACAAGGCATCGCGCTTATCTGCATAGTCGCGCATATGTGCTTCTAACGCGATCGCGCTTGCCATGACTAGTGGGATAGAGAGTTCAGAGCTGGAAATTTTCTGGTCGACATGGGGGAGAGGGTTGCGCCAGATGCCTTCGTCAGCGACGGCAAATATTCCGAGCCCGGCAGGCCCTTCCCAAGTCCGCGAGTTCCATAGCGCCGTGCTCCAGTTTTCTGGGAGTGGGATCTGTGCCCCCGACGCGGTCGCATCTACAAAGAGACGACCTGGGAATTTAGTTGGCGCGGCGGAGATAATTCCCGTTTCGCCATTGATCGTCTGCCAAGCCAAGAGATCCGTAGAACCTCCCTCGGGATATTGAATGGACCCATCTAGAGCTACCGGAATCTTCTCCCCACTATGGAGATCCGCGATTGCAAATACTTCGGAGCGATCAACGGCCGAATAGAAGAATTGGGAGGATCCGTGGAGGAGGCCGGATGTCCCCAGATGAAATCCGAGGGCCGGGTCACTGAGAAATTCGACCTGGTCTCTGCGGATGCCCAGATGGGATGCAAAGGTCTCCTTGGCCTCGTTGAGCAGGATGGACGCCTGCCGGGATTCCCCATGAATCTTGGAGGGGTCTGCCCAGCCACGGTCAAAGGCATCGGCTAGGAAGGCCCTGGCCGCCGGATGTAGCGGCGCCTCGCTCTGGAATCGGCTTGTGATTGAACCCACCCTGAGAACGCTACCCGCCGTGGACACGCTTAGCGAGCGAGATGGTTATCCTTCTCCCTATGCGTCGTACCCGCCGAATTATCGGACTTTTAGCCCTTTCGACGAGCACACTGCTGCTCACCTCATGCTCCAACCAAAATATCTCCGGTCTTGGATTTCCCAAGGGAGTGTCGAGCGTCAATGACACAACTGGCTCACTTTGGTACTGGGCCTGGATCGCTGCCGCCGTTGTTGGAGTGCTTACTTTCATCTTGCTCATGTGGCCGGTCTTCTTCCACCGCAAGAAGAACGAAGAGTTTCCTAAGCAAACTCGTTACAACATTCCCGTTGAAGTTGCTTACACACTGATCCCCTTTATTATCGTTGCAGTTTTATTCGGATACACGGCTCGTGACGAAGCCAGAATCACTAAAGTTGATACACCCGCAACTGCTCCTCACAATATTCACGTCAACGCTATGCAGTGGTCATGGCAGTTCACCTACAACGATGCACCCACGGCGCCGACAATTACAGGTACTCCGGCGCAACGCCCCGAGCTTGTACTTCCACTGGGCGAGAAAGTGCTCTTCACAATAACCTCAAGCGATGTTGACCATGGCTTCTGGATCCCGGCTTACATGATTCAAATTCAAGCCTTGCCGCATGTTATTAACCATGTGGAGTTTGCCGCTGAAAAGTTGGGAACTTTCCCGGGGCGTTGCAACATCCTCTGTGGGCGCGATCATTCGCAGATGCTATTCACTGTCAAAGTTGTTACCCCTGCCCAGTACACCGCATACATCAACTCTCTTAAGGTGGCATAACGATGACAACCTTTGCTGATCCAGCAACGCAGTCTTCTAACTATGGGGCTATCGAACCCAAAGCTAAGTCCAAAGGTCGCCTCTTCGTAAAGTGGATCACATCCACCGACCACAAGACGATCGGGTACATGTACCTCATTACCGCATTCGCTTGGTTTATCATCGCTGGAATTTTGGCGCTGGTACTTCGCGCTGAACTTGCTCGCCCTGGTCTGCAATTCTTGAGCACCGAGCAGTACAACCAGATCTTCACGATGCACGGTACGGTCATGTTGCTGATGTTCGCAACGCCACTCTTCGTGGGCTTCGCAAACGTCATCATGCCTCTTCAAATTGGTGCGGCCGACGTGGCTTTCCCACGGTTAAATATGCTTTCCTACTGGCTCTATCTCTTCGGTGGCTTAATGGCTTTCGGTGGATTCCTAAGCCCCGGGGGAGCGGCTTCCTTCGGCTGGACTGCCTATGCTCCGCTCGCAAATAGTCAATATTCACCTGGGATTGGTGGCGATCTATGGGTGATTGGATTGGCTATCACCGGTCTTGGAACCATCATGGGTGGCGTTAATTTCATCACGACCATCTTTACTATGCGTGCTCCTGGAATGACCATGTTCCGCATGTCAATCTTTACCTGGAACGTTCTCTTGACCTCTATCTTGGTACTCCTTGCATTCCCTCCTCTAGCAGCAGCATTCTTAGGTCTGGAAAGTGACAGGCTCTTTGGTTCTCATATCTTCGACTCTGCCAATGGTGGAGCAATGCTCTGGCAACACTTGTTCTGGTTCTTTGGTCATCCTGAGGTTTATATTCTGGCCTTGCCATTCTTTGGAATAGCCTCAGAAATTCTGCCCGTCTTTAGCCGCAAACCAATCTTCGGCTATAAGGGATTGATTGCTGCAACGATAGGTATCGCTGCACTTTCTGTTTCGGTGTGGGCTCACCACTTATATGCATCGGGTCAAGTGCTTCTGCCCTTCTTCTCCTTTATGACATTTCTTATTGGTGTGCCGACCGGCGTTAAATTCTTTAACTGGATCGGAACGATGTGGGGCGGTTCGCTTACATTTGAAACCCCAATGCTCTTTATTATGGGATTCCTTGTTACCTTCTTATTCGGTGGCATAACCGGAATCATCTTGGCCAGTCCACCTATGGACTTCGCGGTATCGGCCTCGTACTTTGTGGTCGCGCACTTCCATTACGTGCTCTTTGGAACAGTTGTCTTTGCCATGTTTGGCGGCTTCTATTTCTGGTGGCCAAAGATGACGGGGCACATGCTCAATGAGCGCCTGGGAAAGATCCACTTCTGGACGCTTTTCTTTGGTTTCCACCTCACCTTCCTCGTGCAGCACTGGCTCGGAATTAAGGGGATGCCGCGTCGTTATGCCGATTATTTGGCTACAGATGGCTTCACCACGATGAATACGATCTCTACGATCGGTTCGTTCTTGCTCGCCCTATCGATGCTGCCATTTATGATTAACGTCTGGATAAGTCGTAAGTCTCCTAAGGTCACCGTCGATGATCCTTGGGGTTATGGAGCTTCACTGGAGTGGGCGACCTCTTGTCCGCCTCCACGTCACAACTTCACTTCGATTCCGCGGATTAGATCCGAGCGTCCCGCTTTTGATCTGCATTATCCGCATATGGCACACACGGATGGCGGTCACTAAATGAAGGCTGGATATAAGCTCTTCGGTTTTCTCGCAGTCTTCTACGCCATCGTTGATGTCATTTACTGGCAGGTGGGCGGCGAACCTCTCGGGGTAACCGCTATTGGTTTAAGCGGTGCGCTGGCGCTCACTATTGGCTTCTATTTCTG
>CAIPQX010000036.1 GCA_903867285.1 uncultured Actinomycetes bacterium
GTATCAAATTTGCCGAAGTCACTCTAAAGGAGGCAGAGTCTGATCCGGAATCCTCGGAAGCGTCCCAGATCGCTTTTGATGCAATTCTCTATAACTTATTGGTTATTGGAGAGGCCGTTAAATCGTTGTCGGATGAATTCAAAATGAAATTCTACTTTCTACCCTGGACTCAAATAACTGGAATGCGCGATATTTTGGCTCACGAATACTTTCGGGTGGATAGCACGGTCGTTATAGCAACCATAGACAAGCCGTTGGCAGAACTCAAAAAAATCTGCGAAAAAGAAGTTGGTTAGCGTCTAAGTAACGATCAGACCTTTACCAACGACGACGAGTCCTGATGCTGTCACGGTAAATCGCTTCGCATCTTTCTCGAGATCAACGCCCAGCTGCGCACCTGGTTCGACAACAACACCTTTATCGATGATGGCATTGCGGATAATTGCGCCGTTGCCAATAACGACATTAGGCATGACCACCGAGTTCTGGATAACTGCACCCGATGCGATGCGTACGTCATAAGAGATAACCGATCGCTCTACGCGACCGCCAGCAATAATTGATCCCGCTCCCACGATGGAATCCACCGCGCTTCCAGCTCCACTGAATTTAGCGGGAGGTAGTGGTGGGAGATGCGTAAGAAGCGGCCATTCGCGGTTATACAAATTGAAGATCGGGTGGATCGAAACCAGATCCATATGCGCTTCGTAGTATGACTGGATATTTCCGAGGTCACGCCAGTAGCCATGATCGCGCTCGGTCTCACCAGGAACGACGTTGAGATCAAAGTCGTATGCAATCGCTGAACCACGACTGGAAAGTAGCGGAATGATATTTGTTCCCAGATCATGCTTGCTGGATTCATCGGCAGCATCTTCCAGCAAAACTTCTTCCATGGCTTTGCGATTAAAGATGTAGTTGCCCATCGAGATGAGTGACCACTCGGGTTCACCGGGGATGGAGGGTGGGTTAGCAGGTTTCTCATGGAAAGCCTTGATGGTGATCCCATCGGGTTCTAGTTCGATGACACCAAATTCACTGGCCTGATTTTGCGGAACACGGATAGCTGCAACGGTGACCGCTGCGCCGTGCGCCTTATGAAAGTCGAACATCTGCTCTGGATCCATGCGATAAACGTGATCGGCACCAAAGACGAGAACGTAATCTGGATCTTCATCGTGAATCAGATTGAAGTTCTGCAAGATGGCATCGGCGCTACCGGTATACCAACGCGGTCCGAGGCGCTGTTGCGCAGGAACCGTTGTCACAAAGTTGTTGGTAAGAGATGACATGCGCCATGTGGTGGAGATGTGTTTATCGAGAGAGTGCGATTTGTATTGAGTCAGCACCGCAATCTTGCGCATATTGCCATTCACTAGGTTAGAGAGTACAAAATCGATCAAGCGATAGGCCCCACCGAAGGGGACAGCTGGTTTGGCGCGATCATGTGTCAGCGGTAGTAACCGCTTGCCTTCTCCGCCGGCCAATACGATTGAGATTAGTTCGTCTCTGCTGCTCATGGAAAAACGGTATCTTACTTTTTCCTTTAAGATAAGAGCATCGCCTTGGATGGGAGTTGGCATGAAGGTTGGGATTGTTACCAAAGAGTGGCCACCGCATATTTATGGCGGCGCCGGCGTCCATGTGAAGTATCTAGCCAAGAGCTTGCAAACTCTGGTGGATGTGGATGTCCATTGTTTTGGGGAAGATCGCCCCGATGCCACGGCCTATGAATTATCAGCGGCTGAACAGCAACTCAATCCCGCAATGCAGGCTTTGATAACAGATGCCCAGATCGCTTCGAACTTAGCGGGCGTAGATATTGTCCATACCCATACCTGGTACGCCAATATGGCGGGACACTTTGCCAAGACTTTGCACAAGATCCCACATGTCATCACCGCGCATTCATTAGAGCCAGATCGTCCCTGGAAAGAGGAACAGATCGGTGGCGGATATCGCGTTTCATCCTGGGCCGAGAAGACCGCCTATGAATCTGCCGATGCGATCATCGCGGTATCCCAGGGAATGCGTCGCGATGTCTTGCGGGCCTATCCCAATCTGGATCCCAATAAGGTCCACGCCATATTAAATGGAATCGATACCGCTACTTATCATCCGCAAGCCAACCCCGAGCTATTGGCATCCCTGGGCATTAAAGGCCCTTACGCCATCTTCGTCGGTCGCATCACCCGCCAGAAAGGTCTGGCGCATCTTCTTAAAGCGTGGAAGAACGTCGACCCACAATTTGGATTGGTTCTTTGTGCGGGCAGTCCTGACGAACCCGGAATCGGCGCTGAAGTTCAGACTGCAATCGAAGAGTTACAGGCCACGCGCGATAATGTGGTCTGGATTAGCAAGATGGCTCCGCAACCCGATGTGATTGCGCTGCTATCGAGCGCCGATCTCTTCCTCTGCCCCTCTATTTATGAACCACTCGGCATCGTTAACTTAGAAGCGATGGCCTGTGAAACTGCAGTTCTTGCCAGTGATGTTGGCGGAATTCCCGAAGTTGTCGCCGATGGAATCACCGGTGAACTTATTCATTACTCGGGGGATGCTGCGGAATTCGAAGCGGCATTTA
>CAIPQX010000037.1 GCA_903867285.1 uncultured Actinomycetes bacterium
ATGAACTCCCACTTCTCTTGCGGCAACCCATTGTCGAAGACCGAACTAAATGGTCCACTGCTGGTTGCCACGTTAAACGGGGAGCTCTCCAAACCTTTGTAGGTCGGGTCGCTGTAAATATTGAGAGGCAAATTAGCGAAAACTTCGCCGATGCGCGTTTTACCTGCTTCGCCCTTCTTAGAATAAACCGAGCGACCTTCCGCGGCGTCACGTGCTGGTGATGTCCACAATAAGTATGCAAGCAGGTCGGCAACTGAACCAGCAGGAAGCACGGTCTGGTAGCGACCAGCAGCTTTAGCTGCGCTCCGTGATTGCCATTCCAGGCGCTGGCGAATTCCCGCATCTACTCCTGCCAGATCGACATCGCTAAAGTCCCGGGTCGCGCGACCTTCCCAGGTGGAACGGCTGCGGTTGTGAGATTTGCCGGTCATCTCTAAACGTCCTGCGGGTTGATCGTGGCGCAGACGAAGTCCGCCCTTGGATCCGACCCAGGTGGTCTGGTGCGTATGTTCTGCATAGCCAAAGAGTTCGATGGAATCGGCTTTGGATTTCTTAAAGAAATCTCCCAGCAGCGGGGCAAATGCAGAAAAGACATCGGGGCCCGTGGCGTTATGTGCAGCTTTCCAATCGCCCACGGTCTTGTCGCGGAGCAATGGCGCTTGGTCCTCTGCCTTGCCGGCGGCGCGTGCAACGAGTCCTGCCTCTTTGGCGATACCAGCGATCTCATCAAGGCCAACGCTGGTCTTTGTGATCGATCCAGTCGCTATTCCACCATCGACGGCAACAAATGCAATGACGGTGACCGTCTGCTCGGCGATTACGCCATTTGTTGTCAGAGTGCTGCTCGCCCAACGCAAGTTAGCTTGCGTCTTGGCTTCAACAACGACGATGCAATCCTCGTAATCGGCAGCAGCGGTGATTCTTTCAATGAGTTCTTGTGGCGCGATCATTTTCCAGCCTCCGCAACGGTGTTAAGGACATTTACTTTGTCGAAGACCGCCGCTGGGCAACCATGACTTACTGCTGCAATCTGGCCAGGCTGTGCCTTGCCGCAATTGAATGCTCCACCTAGTACGTAAGTAGATGGACCTCCGACCGTCTTCATCGATCCCCAAAAATCAGTTGTTGTCGCTTGATAGGCAACGTCTTTTACTTGACCAACGATCTTTCCATTTTTAATGCGATGGAATTGCTGCCCGGTAAATTGGAAGTTATAACGCTGCATATCGATCGACCAGGAGTTGTCACCCTTGATCATGATTCCATCTTCTACGCTGGCGACTAGGCCAGCAAAGTCAGGACCCGTTGGATTTGGTTGTAGCGAAACGTTAGGCATGCGCTGAATAGGGACATGGCTCGGTGAATCGGCAAAGGCACAACCGTTGCTTCGTTCACGTCCGGCGCGCGATGCAATGCGGCGATCTAATTGATATCCAACGAGGAGGCCATCTTTAATGATGTCCCAACGCTGCGCTTCGACACCTTCATCGTCATAGCCAACGGTGCTTAAACCGTGTGGAGTCACGCGATCACCGGTGATATTCATAAGCGATGAGCCGTATTGCAACTTATTCAAGTTATCGATCGTTGCAAAGGAAGTTCCTGCATAGTTTGCTTCGTACCCAAGGGCGCGATCAAGTTCGGTGGCATGGCCAATCGATTCGTGAATCGTCAACCAGAGATTGCTAGGGTGAATCAGCAAGTCATATTTACCGGCAACGATCGATGGAGCTACAACTTTTTCGGCGAGCAAGGTTGGAAGCTCTGCGATTTCGGCATCCCAATTCCATGCGGTGTTGCCCATCCATTCCCAACCGAATCCAGCGGGCTGCGCCAAGGTGCGAATTGATTCAAAACCCTTGTCGCCAACATTGAATGCTTCGATCTGGGTCTGCATCCGAACGCGCTGTTGTGTCGTTGATGTCCCGTATGAATCGGCGTAGTGCTTCTGCTCTTTCACGAACATCGAAAAGGCCGAGGCGAAGTTCACGGCAGTTGACTTCAATAGAGAGGCATTGAGTTCTGCGAGACGAGCAATCTTTTCAGCGCCAGGAACATCAAAGGGATCAATCTCGTATTCGCTGACCCAGGTCTTACCTGCGTAAACAGGCTCTGGTGCAAGTGCGATCTCTTCGGTTGATAGGGGACCGCTGGTCTTCGCCATGGCAACGGCAACTTTTGCCAGCTCTCTCGCCTTCTCTGCGCTGATCTCTGGTGCAGATGCGAAGCCCCATGCCCCGTTGACGATGACTCGAACTCCTATGCCAGAGACGCTTCCGTCAGTCTGAGTTTCGGGGTTGGTGTCGCGCAATTGCAAAATTCCAGTGCGGACGCGCTCTACGCGAATATCAACGTGGGAGGCGCCCAGGGAGAGTCCGGTCTGGATGGCGGCATCGGAAACTTCGGCGAGCGGTAGGGCTAAAAAGTCGGGGTCAACGTGGCGAGATTGGGTAAGAGACATGGATGCAGTTTGCTGGAAAGGGCAGGTATTCTCAACACATGAGCAACGAGGCCCAGTCCAAAAGAATTTTGCACGCCGCCACGGGCAGCCAGATGAGCGCTAAGGGTTGGGGCCAAGAGGCCGCCATCCGCATGTTGCACAACAATCTGGATCCCGCGGTAGCCGAGCACCCCGAGAAGTTGGTGGTGTACGGCGGTACCGGCAAAGCGGCCCGTGACTGGCCCTCCTTCGATGCGATCGTGCGCCAACTGACCAAGCTCAAAGATGACGAGACGCTGCTCGTCCAATCTGGAAAACCGGTTGGTGTTTTTCAAACCCATGAATGGGCACCCCGAGTTCTAATCGCAAATTCCAACTTGGTCGGAGATTGGGCCAACTGGCCGGAATTTCGTCGCCTAGAACATATGGGACTGACGATGTACGGACAGATGACCGCGGGATCGTGGATTTATATCGGCACTCAAGGAATTTTGCAGGGCACATACGAAACTTTTGCCGCGATCGCACGCAAACGCTACGGCGGAACTCTGCAGCACACTCTGACGCTGACCGGCGGATGTGGCGGAATGGGCGGCGCGCAACCTTTGGCTGTGACCATGAACGGCGGCGTCTGTATCTTCATCGATATTGACAGGACACGTCTAGAGAAGCGAATAGAATCACGTTACCTTGATGAAATCGCCGACAATTTAGATGATGCGGTCGAACGCGTACTGAAAGCAAAGTC
>CAIPQX010000038.1 GCA_903867285.1 uncultured Actinomycetes bacterium
AGTTGTCCTCCCTGCAGTAATCAGATTACATAAATTTGTTCGAATCCCTTATCGCCATGCAGTTCCACTTTCGCGCCGCGCCATATTTGCCCGCGATGGCGGCAAGTGCGTTTACTGCACTGCTCCTGCAACATCGATCGATCATGTGATGCCGCGCAGTCGCGGCGGAGCCCATGCTTGGGAGAATGTCGTTTCAGCCTGCCACAAGTGCAATCATCAAAAGGCGGACCGAACTTTGAAAGAGATCGGCTGGCGCTTGCGCCATATCCCACGTGAACCCGTGGGCGCCGCCTGGCGCATTCTGGGGACAGGTCATCCTGATGTGCGATGGCTCTCGTATTTACAGCCTTATGGGGTCGAGCAGATGCAGGCCTCCGCCGCATCCGCGTAACTTTTCTGCGCGGCGTCTAATACACTTCCGCCCATGGTCGTCCACTTCTTAAATCACCTCGCTATGTCCACTCAAGAGCCGGGTTCAAATCCAGGTTCGGGGCTCAAGTTGTATCAAACGTTCTTGCTCTACATCGTGGCTCCAGTTGGACTCTTCCTGGGAATCACCGCGATCGTGCTGCTTTCAACACGACCAAAGAAGAAGTAACAACTCTTAGTTCTAAGGCTTCGACCCATCTCGTTGCTGAATCCGCAATTCGCGAGCGAGACTGTCGCGTCCCTCGGAGACTAAACGACGCAAGACCGCTGGTGTTTCTTTACCCAGACCCTGGAGCCAGTTATCGGTCTTGTTAAGAGTCTCTTCAGCAATTACATAACGTGGGTAGAGCGCCGCGACTTTCTTGCTCGCCTGCTCATAAGAGTTGCTTTCCCACATGCTGATAAGCGACGCGAAATAAGGATCGACATAATCCTTCATGAGATCGACCTGACGGGCGCGCATAAAGCCGCGGGCAAGGTAGGCCCGCTGCCAATTTGATAGCGGATCGTTGAGCAGGGAATTCCATGTTGCCGCCTTGATCGCCGCATCGGGTAGCGAAGAAACGGCTTCTTGATGGTTGAGCTCACCTCTGAATGTGGCATCCGTTTCTAAGATAGCGTCGAGCTCCTCTTTTGAGATAGCGCCTTTCTCTGCAAGTGTGATCGCAAAGAACCAACGCATATCCCTATCGACTTCTAAGCCATTTAGCCCTTGGTGCAACAGAGTTCTAAGTAGCGTGATTTGTTCGTCTGTAAATGCGATGGATGCAAAATTCTTCGCATATTGCAATTGACGATCGCTGCCCGGTTCGGCGGCGAGAAGAAGTACCTGCAATTCGTTCCCCACATGCGTGCGCAGCGCATCGCGCTCTGCCGGATTAGAAGCGTGTTCTACGAGTTCCACGAGATCAGTTCCAAGGCCTGTGACTAAATTAATGAGAGGCTCTCGCTTAAGTCCCTTGAGCAAGAGCTCGGCGAAGGCAGCGCTGGGAAATTCTGCATCGCGCCACATATCCCAAATCGCCATCCAGCAGACGTAACGCGAAACCGCATTATCGATCTCGGTGAGATGATCCACCACGGTCTGCAGCGATCGCTCATCAAATCTAATTTTGGCGTATCCCAAATCGCCATCGTTGAGCAGAAGCAGGTCGGCGACCTTCTCATTTTCGAGCTCTGTAATCTGGGTGAGTTCTCCAGAAATATCCAGCGCAATTGTCTTGCGCAAGGTGAGTTTTGCATCCACCAAGTCATAGACACCGAGATTGAGATGGTGGGGACGGATCTCTGTTGACCCAACCGGCATCTTCGGGGCCTCTTGTGAAATAGATACCTTTGTATATTTTCCGTCGGCCTCTTCAATCAATGGGCGAAGAGTGTTTATACCTGCAGTCTTGAGCCAGGTATCACTCCACGCAGTTAAATCACGGCCGCTCGCCTTACTGAGTTCA
>CAIPQX010000039.1 GCA_903867285.1 uncultured Actinomycetes bacterium
CCGATTATTTTGGTTTCAAAACCTTCGATGGAGCGCGATTGATTCATATCAAGCGCTAGCCCCTCGGGCTTGCCTTCGACGATATCTGTAAGTACAACGGTCTC
This sequence comes from uncultured Actinomycetes bacterium, assembly GCA_903867285.1. Lineage (GTDB taxonomy): Bacteria > Actinomycetota > Actinomycetes > Nanopelagicales > Nanopelagicaceae > PALSA-747. Next base: position 105 of record CAIPQX010000039.1, read on the forward strand.
GAAGATGTTGTACTCGGCTAAGCGAAGGGCGGTTGTTGAACCATAAAATCCGCTACCGACGACGGTGACTTTGCCAGATCTACTCATGGAATCCTCCTGAAAGTGAACTAGCGCAATCCTACTTTGCGTGCGGCAGGGTTAAAGACACGATGAAGAGGAGCAATGTCACACCCGTTGGAAGCAAGAGTTCGATGGTCCGACGGGTGACGCTATTTGTATACGCGATATAGGCGTAGAGCCCGCCGCCCAGCGCCACCAAGATAGAGCAGGTACGGACCGCGCTAAATATCCCGAGTGTGACCCCGATTACAACCAGGGCGATCGCCAAGCTGCGCCAGAGTGACTGGGAGCCCTTCAAGGGGCGGAGTTTATTACCGAGAGTTGCTAGCACGACCAGCCATTTCAACAACGTTAGTCAGAAGCATGGCCCGCGTCATGGGACCTACGCCGCCCGGCATGGGAGCGATATATGCGGCAACTTCTGCGACTCCGGGATGAATATCTCCTAAAAGACCGGCATCGGTTCGAGTGATTCCAACATCAAGAACCGTAACACCGACCTTCACCATATCTGGAGTTAAAAGATGCGCACTTCCTACAGCAGCGACGATGATATCTGCGCGCTTGGTGTGAAAAGCAACATCCTTGGTCGAGGTATGGGTAATCGTCACCGTTGCATCATCGCCTTTGCGCGTGAGCAACAAAGAGAGCGGGCGCCCGACCGTTAAGCCGCGACCCATAATGACAACTTCAGCTCCTTTGGTGCTGATGTTGTAACGATGCAAGAGTTCGAGGATTCCCCGAGGAGTACAAGGGAGCGGAGCGGGCTCACCAATCACCAATTTGCCAAGATTGAGAGGATGTAAGCCATCAGCATCTTTATCGGGATCGATCGATTCCAAAATCAAATTTGCCGAAATACCCTTAGGGAGCGGTAACTGCACGATATATCCCGTGCACTCAGGAGAATTGTTGAGATCTTTGATTGCGGCAAGTACATCGGCCTGTGATGCGGTCTCGGGCAAATCGATGCGAATCGATGCGATACCAACTTCAGCACAATCTCGGTGCTTGCCACCAACATAGGAAAGTGAACCAGGATCGCCGCCAACCAACACTGTTCCAAGGCCAGGTTTCGCAGACATTCCTGCGACTATTACCGCTAGCTCTGCTTTGATCGTTGTTGCGGTTGCCTTGCCATCTAGAATTACTGCGCTCATTACTTCATCCTAACTAGGCATGTGAGAAATGGCGAACACTTGTGAAGAACATAACAATTCCAGCTGCGACAGCTGCCGCGATCACCTCTTCATCCCGAACGCTGCCACCCGGCTGCACTACCGCGCTTACGCCAGCATCAATAAGAATTTGTAGCCCATCTGCAAAGGGGAAGAAGGCATCGCTGGAAGCAACTGCGCCTTGCGCTCGCGCTCCGGCGCGAGATACAGCTAAGCGTGCTGAATCAACGCGATTGACCTGCCCCATTCCAACTCCCACGGATGCTCCATCATGGGCCAGCAGGATTGCATTGCTCTTAACTGCGCGCACTGCGCGCCAGGCAAATTGCAGGTCTGCAAGCGTTGCCGCAGAAACTGCACCGCCAGAGACTTGAGTCCAGGCTGATGCATCGTCACCTGGCGCATTAACAAGATCGCTCTCTTGGATAAGTAATCCGCCCGATATGGGGCGCCGCTCGACCGCAGAATTTACAAAGTGGGCCAGGGTCAGGATTCGAATCGATGGTTTCTTTGCAAGAACCTCAACTGCTCCCTCTTCATAACTTGGCGCAACCACTACTTCGGTGAAAACTTCAGAGAGCGCCGTGGCCATCTCCAATGAAACCGGACGATTGGTGGCAACGACTCCGCCAAAAGCAGAAACTGGATCGCAAGCGTGGGCCTTGGCATAGGCTGCTGCGATATTCATGCCAATCGCAATGCCACATGGATTGGCATGCTTAATAATGGCAACGCATGGCTCCGTATGGTCGTAGGCACTTCTGACGGCGGCATCTGCATCGGTGTAATTATTAAATGACATCTCTTTGCCATGCAATTGAATGGCTTGTGCGATTCCAGGTTGAATCCACGATGTTGCGTTGGAATACACACTCGCCTTTTGATGGGGATTCTCGCCATATCGAAGTGAGGCGATGCGATGAAAAATTGCAGCCTTCCACTCACCATCAACGTCCAGTTGCTCACCCAACCAAGTGGCGATAGCGGCGTCGTACTCCGCAGTTACACGGAAGGTCTCCATAGCTAAGCGCGTGCGCTCCTGAAGAGTGAATCCTCCGGCGGCGATAGAACTTAAGAGAAATGGATATTGAGATGGGTTTGATATGACGGCGACAGAGCCATGATTCTTAGCCGCACCCCGCAGCATCGAAGGGCCTCCGATATCTATCTGCTCAATGCATTCGGCAAAATCATCTGTGGCTGCGATCGTCTGCGCAAAGGGATACAAGTTAATAACAATTAAATCAAAGGGAGCGATGTCGTGCGCAGCGATTGCGGCGAGATGCTCGGGGTTATTCTGATCCGCCAGAATTCCGCCATGGATTCTTGGGTGCAAGGTCTTAACTCGGCCGCCCATCATCTCGGGAAAGCCCGTGTAATCCTCTACGGCTGTTACCGGAATACCTGCCGCGGCTAACGTTTTAGCTGTTGATCCCGTGGAGAGAATCTCAACGCCAGATTCTGCAAGCGCTGCGCCGAGTTCTACCAACCCAGATTTGTCGTAGACGCTAATTAATGCGCGACGTATTGGCTTGCGATTGCTCACAGCGTTCCTGTCTTTCCATAACCAGCGAGCGTCTCAACTATGAGTGCTCGTTCGGCAATCTTAATGCGTTCGTGCAAGGTGGCCTCATCATCGCCTGGAAAAACCGCTACTTCGCGCTGAGAAATTACAGCTCCGGTATCTAAGCCAGCG
>CAIPQX010000040.1 GCA_903867285.1 uncultured Actinomycetes bacterium
AGTCATAATGTTGAGTTCGCCGGGATGAATCATCTGGATGCTTCCCAGTGAATCGCGGTGTTCAACTTTGCCTTCGAATAACCAGCTTACGGTTTGCAACCCCACATGTGGATGTGCGGCCACACTCATGGCATCTTCCTGTGCGGTCGGCCCGAAGTGATCGATGAAGCACCACGCACCGATTGTTCGCAGCGAGCGATGGGGCAAGCTGCGATGAATATCGATACCGGTTCTAGTGGTTAACTTAACCGTTCTAGGCGCGAGGATCATTACTTTGCGCTGTAAGTAGCTGACTTATAGATGGTGGCATAGAGCGCAGATACATTCTTGCCATCTGCTGTCTTTGGATCAAAGATGGAATCGTGTGGCCCAGCAACACTGTAAACAAAGCCGTTCTTTCGGAGAACTTCTTGACCATAGGCAGGAGGTTCTGCCGGATTTTTAAGCCGATCAAATTTTGTAGCAGGGAATTCGTACACCGACATAAAGATCACTTTGGAACCGGTCGCGGGAAGGTAATAGATGATTGACTGGGATATGGCACCGTCTTTAGTGGCCTGCTTGGCAAAGTCTCCTGAGGCGACCGACACAACCAAGTGACTCAGAATTGTGGTATCAACATTCATTATTAGCGGCACGGGGGAGAGCGGCAACTTAAAAATTGCATGGGCGGAATTGCCACAACCTGTTAAAACTAAGAGAGATATAAGAAGTGGTGCTAACAACTTTTTCATTGACTAATCTCCGACTATTAAGGGTTGTGCGTTAGTAGATTTTATAAGTTCCTCGTAGGTTGTGGGGAATACCGCATGCGGGTGTCCGGCAGCTGCCCAGACCAGATCAAAGGCGGCTAGGGCTTCATCTATGAGTACAACTGGTTCTGGATTGGCCAGCGATCCATCATGCTGCCACCCAAATGGGCTGACGCCCCCGATGCTGATGCCCGAAGCAGATTTCACGAAGTCTGCATCAGCGCGGTGGAGTTCCTCAACCCCGATACTCGCGGCGACAAGGGCGGTGTCGACTCGATGCGCCCCTGAGGTAATAACGAGTAGTGGGCGCCCATCGGGAAGTTTGAAGACGATTGAAGAGGCAATCTGACCGACTTCTATGCCGAGCGCCGCCGCGGCTTCTGCAGCAGATCTGGCGCTCTCACTGAGGATTGTTACCTCGCCGTTGATGCCCCGCGTATGCATCTCGGCGGTTATCCGCTTGACTGAAGCGTTCTTTAAGACATCTTCCATATGGGAATTGTAGGAGTAATGAGATACTAATCGCATGTACATCCCGCCCTTGAATAGAGTCGAAGATTGGGATGAAATCCAACGCTTCGTAGCTTCCGTGAGAGCGGCAGATTTAGTTACCGTAAATCCAGATGGGCTTCCAGTATCAACGTTAATGCCAATGATGTGGGTAGATGTTGACCCAACCAGTGGGATCTATGGCCGCCTCATCATGCATATGGCGCGCGGTAATCAGCAGTGGAAGACAATTTCGCCCGGTACTCAAGGGTTGGCAATTTTGCATGGTGGACAAGCCTATATATCACCCAGCAACTACGGCAATAAAGTCACCGATCACAAGGTCGTTCCTACATGGAATTATCAATCGGTGCATTTAGGCGGCATAGTTGAGGTAAGCGAAGATATTGAATTATTACGTCAGATAGTCACAAATTTAACAGCGCACCATGAAGTCAACCGAGAGGTACCTTGGTCTGCAGATGAGTCTGATCCGCACTATTTCGAAGTGCAACTCAAAGGAATTATCGCTGTCATTCTTCATGTGAATAAGGTTGAAGCGAAATCGAAGATCAGCCAGAATAAATCCCAAGAGGATCGCGTACGAATAGTTGAAGATCTCTTTATTTCGGGTATTCCTGGCGAGGAGATTATCGCAAACGAGATGCAACGATATCTGACAGATTAAACCTCAATAATATTTAAAGGCTCTAACCCATCGGCAATCCGCTGCAGTTGCTCTTCGATAAACCGCCGTCCGCGCTTTTCAAAAGCTTCGGAGTCCCCACCAACATGCGGGGTGATTAGAACATTCTTAGCCTTCCAAAGTGGATGGCCGGGTGGAAGTGGCTCAGGATCGGTGACATCAAGAGCAGCGCTGATTCGTCCCGTATTAAGTTCTGCGACGAGCGCATCGGTATCCACTACTTTGCCGCGCGCTACATTGATCAAGATTGCCCCATCCTTCATAAGCGCCAAACGCCTGGCATTTATGAGGTTATTGCTCTCATCATTGAGGGGGACTATCAAAAATAGGAAGTCAAAAGTTGGAAGTAACTCATCGAGTTTTCCTAGCGTGAGCGAACCATTCATCCCAGAACGAGAAAAGGAGGTGATCTCAACTTCATATGGTTTGAGATAGGAGACCAAGGTCTGGCCAATGGATCCTGCTCCAATAATTCCAATAACGCTGTCGTTGAGCGATCCCATACGTTCGTGGCTCCACAAGCCCTGATCTTGCTCTCGGACGAAATCAGGAATCCCCCGCTTCATTGCGATAGCCAGACCTACCGCGAGTTCGGCCGTAGACGCATTGTGCACGCCACGCGCGTTGCAGAGCGTCATCCCAGGTCGAAGATAGGGAAGTGCGCTTTCATACCCAGCATTGGGCACTTGCAGTATTTGCAAGTTGCTCATCGCTTTAACCGGTTCTAGAAATTCGACCCCAGTCATATATGGTTGAACGTAAATGGTTATCCGTGACAAGTCAGAGCTATCGAGCGGATGATCAGCGAGAGATAAGTTGCCAAACCCTGCTGGAACTTTTAAATCTGACCACTCACTCCAAACCGTATGCTTAATGAGCGCCATTACTCTTCGCCGATATCTTCATTCCAGACGTCGGGCTTCTCTGAAATGAACTTCGCCATCAAATCTTTGCACTCTTGTGAGTTTAGGTTTATAACTTCGACGCCGTGCGAGCGCAGCAACTCTTCGGCGCCCATGAATGTCTCATTCTCACCGAGTACTACTCGAGGAATTCCATAGAGCAAGATCGCCCCGCTACACATATGACAGGGAGATAAGGTCGTATACATCGTAGCTTTGGCATAAACGCTCGCCGGGAGCCGTCCGATATTCTCGAGGCAATCGGTCTCTCCGTGGCGTATAGCGCTACCTTGCTGGACCCTCTTGTTGTATCCGACACCGAGGACCTTGCCATCTACAACCAGCGCTCCACCGATGGGGACCCCGCCCTCGGAGCCACCCTGGCGCGCAGCCGCTATCGCAAACTCTAGAAATGCCTGGTCGTCCATTTTCTCCCCATTTCGCCCTTAAGGTGCCTACTTTAAGTGAAAATCACCTGAGTGTGTGCTTAACATCGGACGCAATTCCCTATACGGTTTCACCATTCCCCCGGTCTATGAGCCGTCATTTCATACGGGGTCGCAAACACCCCCGATAACAAAATGAGGAGACTAGACGTATGTCCAATCTAGAAATGCGAGAAGGCGAGTACGGGGACAAGGTCCTCGCCGTCGAACCCGGTGGAATTGAATCCATCCCGGCAAAAGACCGTCACGGCAAGGCGCGTAACCTCTTTGCCACCTGGACCAGCCCTAACTTGGAGTTCGCCACTATTTACGTTGGAGCGCTCGGAGTTCTCTTCTTCGGTCTGACTTTTTGGCAGGCAGCGCTCGCCATCGTGATCGGAAACGTTTTAGGTGGACTCGGTCAATATGTCCTTACCCAGGATGGCCCAAAGTACGGTGTGCCACAGATGGTTGTTGGCCGCGCCGCCTTTGGAAAGTTAGGAAATATCTTGCCATCTGTCTTCAATGCAGGCGCAGCTGGCATTGGTTGGTTCGCAGTTAACAGCGTATCCGGCGCTTTCGCGCTGGCTGATCTCACCAAAATGAAGGTCATCGTTGCCTTGGTCATCGTTGTCTTGGTACAGGTGATAATCGCCTTTATCGGTCACAATTTGGTTCAGACAGTTGAAAAATATTTATTCCCATACCTAGTTATTGTCTTTGGAATAGCCGCAATTTATGCACTCAGCAAGGGAAACCTCAGCGCACATTCAAATGGCCATACTCCTGGAGGATTCCTGCTCTTAGTAGGAGCGTCATACGGTTATGCCGCTGGTTGGAACCCCTTCTCATCTGACTTCGCTCGCTACCTGCCGGCATCAACCGATGCAAAGGCTGCTGGTCGTTTTGCAGGACTAGGAATCTTTGTTTCATCCACAGTTCTTGAAATTGTTGGCGCAGCTGCCGTGACTGCTGGTATGCACGGCTATGGCGCGAACACAAACCCAACCGGTGACTTCACGCATTTGATGCCAACCTTCCTTGGAAAATTGGTATTGCTTGGAATCGTTGGCGGATCAATTGCTGCTAACGTGCTTAACATTTACTCCGGTTCAATGTCCTTCCTAACGATCGGAATCAAGTTGGGCAGCCATCAACGCCGTGCAATTTCAGCGGTTGTATTTGGAATCCTAGGATTTCTGTTAGCCCGTGCTGCGATCAATAACCCAGCAAACAACTACGAGAACTTCCTGCTCGTCATGTCCTACTGGATTGGACCATGGCTTGGAGTCATGATTGCTGATAAGGCGCTCCGGAAAGGTGCATCTATCGAGAGGCTTCTCTTCGCCACGCGTGAAAATATCGCTGGACCGATCGCATTTGTAGTCTCTGGGTTTATTTCAATCTGGGGATTCTCGAATCAGTCCTACTACTCAGGTTACTTTGTAAAGCGTCACCCAGGGATTGGCGATATAGCCTTCTTGGTTGGATTCGTTCTCGCCTTCGCTATTTACTACGTAACAGCTGCGAAGAAAGTTAAAGCTGAAAAGTAATTAACAAATAATTACCAAGAAGTGTGAAGTGGGCGTCCCTCTGCATAACCCGATGCAGATTGGATGCCCACGACGCATTTATCGTGAAATTCATTGATAGTGGCCGCTCCGGCATAAGTAAATGAGGAGCGGACGCCAGCGATAATCTGATCAATAAGATCTTCGACTCCAGGACGAGCTGGATCTATATACATGCGGCTAGATGAGATACCTTCTTCAAAGATTCGCTTTCGTGCCCGATCAAAGGCGCTCTCTTGTGTGGTACGCGCATTAACAGCGCGTGCAGAAGCCATTCCGAAAGACTCTTTATAGAGCTTGCCACTCGTGTCTCTGATTAAATCTCCAGGGCTTTCCAAGGTACCTGCAAACCACGAGCCGATCATTACCTGTGACGCACCTGCAGCTAGTGCCAAGGCGACATCGCGGGGATGGCGAACGCCACCATCGGCCCAGACATGCTTGCCCATGGTGCGGGCTTGTGCCGCGCATTCAACTACTGCGGAGAATTGGGGACGACCAACACCGGTCTGCATTCTGGTGGTGCACATCGCTCCGGGTCCGACTCCAACTTTGATGATGTCCGCGCCGGCTTCAATAAGATCTTTGGTCCCTTGTGCTGTAACAATATTTCCAGCGACGATTGGAACGCCAGGTTTGAGCGCTCTGACTGCTTTGATCGCCTCAATCATCTTGGCTTGGTGTCCATGCGCAGTATCTATGATGAGGCAATCTGACCCAGCGGCCAATAACGCCTTTGCTTTGCCCGCGACATCGCCATTGATTCCGATCGCTGTAGCAACACGTAACCGGTTCTTGGAATCAAGTGCTGGGCGATAGAGGGTGGCACGAAGTGCTCCGGCCTTCGTAAGAATTCCTACTAAATCCCCACCGGTGCTGACGATTGCGGCGAATTCGCGACGACTTTCTTCCAGCGCTTCATATGCCTGACGTGGTTCGACACTGTCTCGCAGAGTTGTGAAATCGGTATGCATGATCTGGCGGAGCTGGGTGAAGCGATCTACTCGCTCTAGATCACCCTGCGTGATTACGCCGATCGGCTTTGTTTTATCCACAACGACAAGGATTCCATGAGCGCGCTTTGTAATAAGATCCAAGGCGCTAGCCGCGGTCTCGGTGGCTTCTAAGGTGGCTGGTGTTTCAAAAACTATATGTCGAGTCTTAACCCAGGCTATGACGTCTGCAATGATTTCGAGTGGGATATCTTGCGGAATTACTACTAGCCCACCGCGGCGAGCAACTGTCTCGGCCATACGTCGCCCAGCTATTGCCGTCATGTTGGCTACGACGATAGGAATTGTGGTGCCAGTGCCATCATCGGTAGCAAGGTCGACATCCATCCGGCTAGCGATCTGGGTGTAATTGGGAACCATGAACACATCGTCATATGTGAGATCGTGTGTTTGTCCGGAAACGGGGCTACTTAAGAAATGCACGTTGCCTAACTATACTCCTGACGGTATCGTTAAAGTATGTTTGGTATCGGCTTCGAGAAGTTACTTGTGCTGGCAATTCTGGCAGCAGTGCTCATAGGCCCCGATAAGTTGCCCCAATTTGCGGTCGATGCAGCGAAATTCCTGCAAAAGGTGCGCGGCTTTAGCCGTGAGGCGATGAATGAATTTAAGAGCCAGCTTGGACCGGAATATGCCAACCTCGATATCCAAGATCTCAACCCCAAGACCTTTATTGCCAACCATCTCGAAGGTATCGTCAAAGATACTGAGAGTATTGCCAAGGGGACTGCCTCAGATCTAGCCAAGATTAAAGAGCAGACGAAGATCGATCCAGATCTACTTTAAAATCGCCTCGGTAGGTTTCTGATCGATTATGGCAAAGATATAAATCAACAGCACCCCAAAGCCAAAGATTATGGCGACCCCAGTAGCCCAGATGAAAAGTCCTTCAGTTGTTAAATCTAAAAACTTATAAGGCCACTGTTGAACGGCAACGCCATGCACAGTTGTGTAAATGAGGTAGATAATCGGAATCGTCAAAATATGCAGAGTGCGCTGAGAGGCGATATGCCCGCGGGGCCCTTTTCGAATCCATAGATAGTTGTACATAATTGGCACTAAAACATGCATAAGAGATGAAGTAAGCCAGTACCACCCCTTTGGTGGGTAAACCGGAAGAATGAGCGTGTTGTAGAGCAACCCTGTGATTGTGATCATGATGAGCCCAGTTGCAAATAGCATCTTAAAAAATTGCGATGAAGTCTTACTAGCGGCAATTGCATATCCGATATAAATGACCAGAATGTTGGACCAGATGGTGAAATAACTGAAGAAGCCGACGATACGGATAGGAGCGGTATTCTGGTGTAAAAGTGTTTGATCCGCCACCGCCACTGGATCAATATTGAACGCGTTAAGAAATAGTGAGATCGTCAATCCGAAAAAAGCGAAGAAGGCAAGCCACCCATATAAACGACGGCTTGCCTTCTCCATAAGTTTCTAGAAAATTAGTCTTTCTTCGACTTCTTCTCTTGCTTCGCCAAGCGCTTCTCCTTGAGGTTTAGCTTTGGTTCCTTCTTAGCGTTTGCGTTGCTCTTCTGTTCCTTATTTGCCATTTTGCGCTCCTTCGTAAGCTTGACCGTAGAATACCTGAAAGTACATAAAGAAAGGCCCCACCAGATCACACCAGTGGGGCCTTTCTTCAATATATATCGCTTATTTGAATGAGGTCACGATCGCGCTAAGCACTGCTGCTATTGCAATCCAGGTAAACCAGGCACCTGCGGTACGTTGGCGCCACACCTCAAGGGTTGGATCAATCTTGGTGCGATAGCCACGCAAGACTAGGCCTAGAGCGACGAATGCCCCTACTAGGTAGTGGAACATGTTCGCTCCCGCTACAAGTACCCAGTTGGACGCATAAGCACCGTTGTAGAAGGGCCGACCATTTGCATCCTGGGCGATAAATGGCATGTGAGCCATCTGGTGCCATTGGATATATCCACCGACAAGGAGGGCTATGAGTACAACGATAGAAGTCATATTTCGTAGCTCGTTCTTGTACTCGCCTAGCCGATGAGACAGGGCGGCAATGACCAATCCAACTGCTGCAACCCACCCGGAGGCAGTGCTGAATGTGTGTACACCCTTAGGTAACCAAGCTTGGTTGACATTGAGGTTGCGCAGGTAGAAGTACGAGAAGATCATTCCAAAGAGGAATGCTCCATCAGCGACAATAAGTAGACGAACGCCAAGACGCTCGCGCCGACCTATTGCCTCCGGTGAATCGTGATGGACGTGGAAC
>CAIPQX010000041.1 GCA_903867285.1 uncultured Actinomycetes bacterium
ATCCAGATCCTCTTCTCATTTCGTGAGCTACTGAATGCCCGCAAAGGTGAGCTCGCTGAAATTATCACGGCTGAACACGGCAAAGTATTGAGTGATGCGCTGGGCGAGATTACACGCGGTCAAGAAGTTGTCGAGTTTGCCTGCGGACTTGGCCACCTACTTAAAGGTGGATTTTCAGAGCAAGTTTCGGGTGGCGTCGATGTGCACTCAGTGCGCCAGCCGCTCGGAGCCGTGGCGATCATCTCTCCATTCAACTTCCCGGCGATGGTTCCTATGTGGTTCTTCCCAATCGCGCTCGCTGCCGGCAATACCGTTATTTTGAAGCCAAGTGAAAAAGATCCCTCTGCTGCAAACTTCATCGCACAATTGTTGAAAGATGCGGGCCTTCCAGATGGCGTATTCAATGTAGTTCATGGAGATAAAGAAGCGGTTGATGCGCTACTCGAGCATCCTGATATCAAGAGCATCTCCTTTGTCGGCTCGACTCCTATCGCGCAATATATTTATGAAACTGGCACGAAGAATAAGAAGCGGGTACAAGCATTGGGTGGCGCCAAGAATCACATGTTGGTCTTGCCCGATGCCGATCTGGATCTAGCGGCAGATCAAGCGATCAATGCTGGCTTTGGCTCTGCGGGTGAACGTTGTATGGCGATTTCGGTGGTGCTAGCTGTTGAACCGATTGGTGATGAACTTGTTAAGAAGATTGCCGAAAAGATGCCACAACTTCGTACTGGTGATGGCCGTCGCGGTTGCGATATGGGGCCACTCGTTACAGGTGCACATCGCGACAAGGTAGCGAGCTATGTTGACGCCGGAGTTGCGGATGGTGCCGCGCTCGTCGTTGATGGACGTAACCCCGTTGTTGATGGGGAGCCTGGTGGATTCTGGCTCGGACCTACACTCTTTGATCACGTAAAAACCGATATGAGCATTTATACCGATGAGATCTTTGGACCCGTGCTATCCGTGGTTCGCATTAAATCTTACGAAGAGGGCGTTGCGCTGATTAATGCGCATCAATACGGAAACGGAACTGCCATATTCACCAACGATGGTGGAGCGGCACGTCGCTTCCAGAATGAGATTGAAGTCGGAATGATCGGAATAAATGTTCCGATTCCAGTACCTGTGGCTTACTACTCATTCGGCGGCTGGAAATCTTCACTCTTCGGCGATTCACACGCTCACGGAGCTGAGGGGATTCACTTCTTCACTCGTGGCAAGGTAATTACAAGCCGCTGGCTTGACCCCAGTCATGGGGGCATCAACTTGGGCTTCCCAACCCAGAGTTAGCCTAGATACAAGGCCTAATTTAAGATTGTTCTCAGGGCTCTCCCAGTTCCAAGCCCTTTAATTGCCTTATTGGAAGTGCAATTAAGGGAGTTTGAGAGTGACCTCAAGCAAGTTTGTAAGAACCGCCGCAATCTTTGGGCTGGGCACGGTCGCCACCTTTCTCCCAGCGGGAATCTCTGCCGCCGATGCAGCAACGCCAAAGACTCCTAAAGCGCCGGCGAAGAAGTCAGGAACTTTCTTAGGTTCTGCCTATATGACGCATTACGGTGCGGTTCAAGTTTCAGTAACCGTCAAGAATGGCAAGATCACCAAGGTAACTGCCCCGGTCTATCCGGTTGGCACCTTTAGAGACCAGCAGATTAATTCGCAAGCTATTCCCATGCTGGTGGCGGAGGTAATGCAGGCTCAATCTTCGAAGATCAACAATATTAGCGGTGCTTCATTTACCGCCCAAGGTTTTTATATGTCTTTGGTCTCGGCTTTGGGTAAAGCCGGACTTAAGTAAGAACCGATCTCAGCTCGAGCGATGCGAGGGCGTCGCTCGCTGAGACTTCGGATTGAGTTTCAAGCAATCAATTAGGTATCAAAAGTTTACTAAATAATGGCTCAACTTCAGGCAAAATTCTGCCATGAAACCCAGTCGACTCGAAGCCTTCAGTGATGGAGTCTTTGCGGTAGCCATCACCTTGCTGGTCTTCAATTTGAGAATCCCAGATATTGCTGATGGACATCTGGGTAGAGCACTGGCACGCCAGTGGCCCTCATATTTTGCTTATGTCATGAGTTTTCTTTCAATTGGAATTATCTGGGTAAATCACCACTCCATCTTTGATCGTGTTGTGATGGTCCATCGCAAAGTTCTCTTTGCCAATCTGGGTTTACTACTGGGAATTGTTTCCATCCCCTTCTCAACTTCATTAGCGGCCACCTGGTACAACCAAGGTTCAAATGCAAAGTGGGCGATCGCTTTATATTGCGCCATCTGGGTCTATACCTCTGGGATGTTTATCTTAATTATCAGCCACTTAATGAGCCACGAACATCTCGCTCCAAATACCACCGGAGTCACTCTCAAATCATTGTTACGCAAAGGGTATATCGGAATATCCGTCTACCTAATTGCCACTATCGTCGCTCTCTTCATCCCTATTGCTGCATTCTTCATCTGCTTTGCCCTCGCCTTCTACTATGTAGTTGGCGTTCAAGAGGAAGTTACCGCTTAAAAGTCTCTATCCAAAGTTCGCCCAGCACTTCCAATTGGGTATTTTCAGGAGGATAATCTGCAAGGTGGAGAAGAACTTTATAAAGAAATTATCAAAGAACTCCCATAAGTATTCTCACGGAACCGTCGCCGTTGTTGCCGGTAGCCCTGAATACTTGGGAGCGGCTTTACTCTCTGTTGGCGGTGCGCGCCGCGGTGGCGCGGGGTATATCAACTTCATCTCCCCCGACCAGATCACTCGAAATCTCGTTGTGAGTGCTTACCCCGATGTTGTTGTTCAAGAATCGATCAAAGGTGTTGATGTCGATGCCTGGGTTATAGGACCAGGTTCTCCAAAATTGGCGCGGCGCTTCGCAATACCTTTTAGCAAGTATGCAGTTTTAGATTCGGTTGCCATGAACCTTGCGGAACGAATCCACGCCGACTTTGTAGTTATTACCCCACACGAAGGGGAAGCTCGTGATCTGGGCTTCCATATAGGTGAAGGAGATGAGGGTCGCCAGAAGAGCGCTTTGGAGATGGCCAGAGCCCTGAATTGCGTGGTTGTACTCAAGGGTTATCACACCGTTGTTGCTTCACCGGAGGGACTTGTTGTTCAGGATGAATTGGGCGGCCCAGAACTGGCTACCGCAGGAACGGGCGATATCTTGGCGGGCTTGATCGGGTCGATGCTCGCCAGTTGGAATCCCGGAAATTTTAACGATGTGGTCGTGGTCGTTTTTAAAGCGATCAGTGCTCACGCTTTAGCGGCGCAGACCGCTGCAAACGATCTGAGACCAATTACATCCTCAGACATCCTTAAGTACTTACCCATCACCCTGAGGCAATAGTTAGACTACGAGCATCACCGTCGAGGAGGGTTCTGTGAAAGCTAAAGTATTGACCGCGATCGTTCTTACCCAACTCATCTTTTTGAGTTCTACGGCTTGGGGCGAAGAATCTCCAGATTCTCGCCCTCACATTTCAGATATTGGTGGCGAAGATCGCAGCCCTGGAGTGACTCTGGTAATCATTTCCACTTTGCTTCTCATCGGATTCGGCGTAGGTCTCACTGTCGGTCGCCGCACCCGACGTAAATAAAATGGGGATGCACTTAACTTATTCTCATGCGGGATCAACCGGAGAAGGTTACCTCGCACTTCCCGAGAGCGAGAGTGGTCCTGCAGTAATAATCATTCAGGAGTGGTGGGGATTAGTCGGTCATATCACCGATGTAGTTGATCGTTTTGCGGCTGCAGGCTTTGTCGCCTTCGCACCAGATCTTTATCACGGGCAGGCCGCCGCGGAGCCGGACACTGCTAAAAAATTGATGATGGAGTTGCAGTTAGATCAAGCCGGCAAAGAGATAGTCAGCGCTGCTAACTATCTTCTCTCTCTGCCCGAAACATCTTCTAAACACGTCGGAGTTGTTGGATTTTGCATGGGCGGGAGCTTGGCAATATGGAGTGGAACTCTCTCGCCACAAATCTTGGCGACAGTTGGTTTCTATCCAGGAGCATCCTGGGAGCGACATGCGCCCAAGTGGGAAAACTATGCTGGGAAGTCGGCGCTAATTCACTGTGCGCAAGGAGATGGAACTTCAAGTGCACCAGGAATTCAAGAAGCGCTCCGTGAAATTAAAGCAGCTGGTGGTATTGCAACGGCCTACGATTATGCTGGAACAAATCACGCCTTCTTTAACGACGACCGTCCAGAAGTCTTTGATCCATTAGCTGCTGCGCTGGCTTGGGAGCGCACCCTAGATTTCTTCTTCACCACCGTCAAATAATCCGCTAAGTTGCGCGCGTGACTACTTATGCTGTGATCGGCGCCGGGTGGCGCAGCGAGTTCTATATTCGACTTGGTCAGTTGATGCCCGAGAAGTTCGAGTTAGTGGGTGCCGTCGTCCGAAATCCGGAGCGAGCTGGCGAATTTCAAGCAGATTTTGGAATTTCAATCTTTGAGTCGATTACGGCTTTGCTGCAGTTTGCTCGACCAGATTTTGTAATCGTCGCGGTCTCCTGGGCCTCCAATCCCCAAGTCGTAGAAGAGTTTGTGGCCCTTGGAATCCCGGTTCTCTGTGAAACTCCACCGGCACCCGATACGTCAGCCCTGCGGGCGCTCTGGTCGGCTGCTGGGAGCAGCGACCTAGTTCAAGTTGCTGAGCAGTAC
>CAIPQX010000042.1 GCA_903867285.1 uncultured Actinomycetes bacterium
AGTCATAATGTTGAGTTCGCCGGGATGAATCATCTGGATGCTTCCCAGTGAATCGCGGTGTTCAACTTTGCCTTCGAATAACCAGCTTACGGTTTGCAACCCCACATGTGGATGTGCGGCCACACTCATGGCATCTTCCTGCGCGGTCGGCCCGAAGTGATCGATGAAGCACCACGCACCGATTGTTCGCAGCGAGCGATGGGGCAAGCTGCGATGAATATCGATACCGGTTCTAGTGGTTAACTTAACCGTTCGGGGCGAGAGAATCATTATTGTGCGGTGTAAGTAGCTGACTTATAGATGGTGGCGTAGAGCGCAGTGATATTTTTGCCGTCTGCCGTTTTCGGATCAAAGATAGAGTCTTGTGGCCCAGCAACGCTGTAAACAAAGCCATTCTTGCGGAGAACCTCTGTGCCGTAGGGAGGAGGTTCTGCTGGGTCTGTAAGTTGATCAAATTTCTTAGCGGAAAATTTGTAGATCGAGAGGAAGATAACTTTGTCACCCTTATTCGGCAGGTAATAAAGAATTGATTGTGCAATCGCTCCATCTTTGGTGGCTTGCTTTGAATAAGATCCAGATGCGACGGAGACAATTAAGTGAGCCAGAATTGTGGTGTCGACACGCATCTTTAGTGGCACGGGGGAGAGAGGCAACTCAAAAAAACTATGAACCGAACTTCCGCAACCTGTGAGCACTAAGACAGATATAAGAAGTGGTGCCAGTAATTTTTTCATTTATTAATCTCCAACTTTCATGGGTTGCGCACTTGTGGATTTTACAAGTTCTTCGTAGGTTGTTGGGAATACGGCATGCGGGTGTCCGGCAGCTGCCCAGACCACATCAAAGGCAGCCAAGGCATGATCTATAACGACAACTGGCTCAGGGTTAGCTAACGATCCATCATGCTGCCAGCCGAATGGACTTACGCCCCCGATGCTGATGCCAGAGGCAGATTTTACGAAGTCGGCATCGGCGCGGTGGAGCTTCTCTACTCCGAGAGCTGCGGCGACCAGAACTGTATCTACGCGATGTGCGCCAGAGGTAATAACGAGTAGTGGACGACCATCGGGAAGTTTGAAGACAATTGATGAGGCAATTTGTCCTACTTCAATGCCAAGTGCGGCGGCAGCCTCAGCGGCAGACCTGGCGCTATCGCTCAAAATAGTTACCTGCCCGGCGATGCCCAGATGATGCATTTCTGCGGTTATCCGCTTTACTGAGGTATTTCTTAAGACATCTTCCATGTGGGAATTGTAGGTGTAGTGAGATACTAAGGTCATGTACATCCCTCCTCTCAATAGAGTCGAAGATTGGGATGAAATTCAACTCTTTGTAGCATCGGTCCGAGCCGCCGATCTAGTAACCGTTGATCCCGATGGGCTTCCAGTATCGACCCTGATGCCAATGATTTGGGAGGGCGTTGCGCCAAGTACTGGGAATTACGGTCGCCTCATCATGCATATGGCGCGCGGAAATCAACAGTGGAAGACAATCCAACCGGGAACCCAGGGACTGGCGATTTTACACGGGGGACAGGCTTATATATCTCCAAGTAATTACAGCAATAAGGTCACCGATCATAAGGTCGTTCCGACATGGAATTATCAATCCGTGCATTTGAGTGGCACCGTTGAAGTAAGCGAAGATGTTGAGTTACTTCGTCAGATTGTCACAAACCTAACGGCGCACCATGAATTGAACCGAGACTTGCCATGGTCTGCGGATGAATCCGATCCGCACTATTTCGAGCTACAACTCAAAGGAATAATCGCTGTCATTCTCCACGTGAATAAAGTTGAAGCGAAATCGAAGATCAGCCAGAATAAGTCACAAGAAGATCGCAGAAGAATTGTTGAGGATCTATATACCTCAGGGATACCAGGTGAAGAGGTTATTGCAACCGAGATGCAGAGATTCTTACAAAATTAGGTTTTGATTATATTTAAAGGTTCTAACCCATCAGCTATTCGACGTAGCTGATCTTCAATAAAGCGCCGCCCCCGCTTTTCAAAGGCTTCAGAATCGCCGCCCACATGGGGAGTTATAAGTACATTCTTGGCTCGCCAGAGCGGATGTTCTGGTGGAAGTGGTTCTGGATCGGTGACATCAAGAGCAGCGCTGATCCGCCCCGTGTTAAGTTCTGCAACGAGAGCGTCGGTATCAACTACTTTTCCGCGGGCAACATTGACAAGAATCGCGCCATCTTTCAAAAGTGATAGTCGCTTCGCGTTGATGAGGTGCAAGCTTTCAGCGTTGAGCGGAATAATTAGGAAGAGAATATCGAAAGTGGGCAGCAACTCATCGAGTCGCGCTATCGGAATCGAACTACCGCTACCCGAGCGCGAAAATGTGGTGATCTCAACTTCGTAGGGTTTGAGATAAGAGACCAAGGTCTCGCTAATTGAACCGGCTCCTACAATTCCAATAGTGCTGTCGTTGAGCGAGCCCATTCGCTCATGGCTCCACTCGCCGCGGTCTTGTAATCGGAGGAAGTCAGGAAACCCGCGCTTCATGGCAATCGCCATCCCTACGGCTAGTTCTGCAGTAGATGCGTTATGTACTCCGCGGGCATTGCAGAGAATCATGTTAGGGCGGAGGTATGGGATAGCACTTTCATACCCAGCATTGGGAACCTGAAGTATTTGCAGGTTACTCATCTTCTTTATAGGTTCCAGAAATTCATTCCCCGTCATATACGGAGGCACATAGATAGTGATTTGAGATAAGTCAGAACTATCAAGCGGGTGATCGGCAAGAGATAACTTTCGGAACCCCTCTGGGACCGTTAGATCGGGCCATTGGCTCCACACCGTGTGATTAATTTGCTGCACTCCTCTTCACTCGGCCCCGCCTGGGCGGGCATACACCCACACCCCCGGCGTCCATTTTCTCCCTATTTGACCCTGCAGGAGCTACTTTAAATGAAAATTGCCTGAGTGTGCGCTTAACATCTGGGTTAATTGCCTATACGGTTTCACCATTCCCCGGTCTGTGAGCCGTCATTTCACACGGGGTCGCAAACACCCCCGATAACAAAATTAGGAGACTAAGTCATGCTCGATTCCTACTTCAAAATCAGCGAACGTGGCTCAACGGTAGCTAAAGAAATTCGTGGTGGTTTCGTCACGTTCTTCACAATGGCCTACATCGTTGCGCTCAATCCACTGATTATCGGTCTCACTAAGGATGGTGACGGCAAATATCTCGGCGGAGATGGAAGTCACCCTAATCTGGCAATGATCGCTGCCATGACTGCTCTTATGGCAGGTATTTTGACCATCCTGATGGGTGCGGTGGCGAATTTCCCACTAGCTCTGGCAACTGGCCTTGGCCTTAATACCTTCGTTGCCATTGGCATTGCCTCCAAGATGACTTGGGCAGATGCAATGGGCTTAGTAATAATCGAGGGCGTAATAATCGTCATCCTCGTCTTAACTGGCGTTCGAGCCGCAATGTTCCGCGCGGTACCCGCACAGCTCAAGATTGCGATAGCAGTCGGAATTGGTCTGTTCATCACACTCGTAGGTCTAGTTGATGCCGGGTTTGTCCGTCGCACCGGAGCTGGTCCTGTACCAGTTCAACTGGGCGATAATGGAAATCTCGTTGGCTGGCCTATCGTTGTGTTCGCATTCGGCCTCTGCTTCATGATCGCTCTTGTTGTAAAGAAAGTTAAGGGAGCGCTATTAATCGGAATTGTGACAACCACGGTACTTGCAGTGATTGTTGAGAAGGCCTTTAAAATCGGTCCTAATTTCGATGGCACGAATGTAAATCCAAAGGGTTGGGGACTCAACGTTCCAACAATTCCATCTAAAGTCTTTGCAAAGCCAGACTTCAGCCTCTTTGGTCATATTGACCTCACAGGTGCTTTTAACCGAGTTACCTTTGTCTCTGCGATTCTTTTGATCTTCTCTTTGCTGCTCTCAGATTTCTTCGACAATGTTGGAACTGTTACGGCAATCGCAAGCGAAGGTGATTTGTTCGACAGCGAAGGCCTCATTCCAAATATCGACCGAATCCTTTTGATCGATGGAATTGCAGCAGTTGGTGGAGGAATGGGAAATGTCTCTTCAAACACTAGCTATATTGAATCTGCATCAGGCGTGGGCGAAGGTGCCCGCACCGGCTTAGCTTCAATCGTTACAGGAATTCTCTTCTTGTTCACGACATTCCTGGCACCGCTGGTGGCAGTTATTCCTTACGAAGCCGCAACACCTGCTTTGGTCATCGTCGGTTTCTTGATGATGTCTCAAATCAAACATATTGACTGGCAAGATTATGGAATTGCGATTCCCGCATTCCTGACGATGATCTTGATGCCATTCACTTACAGCATCTCAGTAGGTATCGGTGCTGGATTTGTTTCACACGTACTAGTACGAGTAGTTCAGGGTCGCCGTAAGGAAGTGCACGCACTTCTTTATATTGCCTCTGCTCTCTTCGTTATTTACTTCTTGCAGTCGCCAATCAACATTTGGACCGGCAAGTAATTATCAATACAAATCAAGGCGATCAGGCTTCGAAGGATTTCCTTCGGAGCCTGATTCGCGATGTACCTGATTTTCCATCGGCAGGTATTCTCTTTAAAGATATAACACCGCTCTTGCGAAGCGCAGAAGCATTTGACCTGGCCGTCAACGAATTTTCTAAAGTGAGTCGGCAGTTTGATCTAGTTGCCGGAGTTGAAGCTCGTGGCTTTATATTTGCTGCGGCGGTAGCAAAGATGACCGGCAAGGGATTTATTCCCATCCGCAAGAGCGGAAAACTTCCCGCCGCTAGTTTTTCGGAGAGTTATGCCTTGGAGTACGGCGAGAGTATCTTGCAGATCCATCAGGACGCTGTGCAAAGTGGTGAACGCGTAATGTTGATCGATGATGTCCTCGCCACGGGCGGGACCTTAGGCGCTGCCGTAAAGTTGATTGTTCGCAGTGGGGGAGTCGTTGATTCAGTGGCGGTCTTGATGGAGATATCTGGTCTGGGGGGTCAGCAGAAATTTAGTGAGACTAACCCCGGCTTAGAAATATCCGTATTACTTAAATAATTACCACGAAGTGTGAAGCGGACGTCCCTCTGCATATCCCGAAGCAGATTGAATGCCGACGACGCATTTATCGTGGAATTCATTGATTGAGGCGGCTCCGGCATAGGTAAATGAGGAGCGAACGCCAGCAATAATCTGATCAATGAGATCTTCGACTCCCGGACGAGCAGGATCTATATACATCCGGCCAGATGAAATTCCCTCTTCAAAGATCCCTTTACGCGCCCGATCAAAGGCGCTTTCTTGCGTTGTGCGAGCGTTAACGGCGCGCGCAGATGCCATTCCGAAGGATTCTTTGTAGAGCTTGCCGGTTGTATCTTTGAGTAAATCACCAGGACTTTCCAGAGTGCCCGCAAACCACGAACCGATCATTACTTGCGATGCACCCGCGGCGAGTGCCAAGGCGACATCGCGCGGATGGCGAACGCCACCATCGGCCCATACATGTTTACCCATAGAGCGCGCTTGTGCAGCGCATTCAAGAACTGCGGAGAATTGGGGACGACCCACACCTGTCTGCATTCTGGTGGTGCACATCGCGCCGGGACCAACGCCCACTTTGACGATATCTGCCCCAGCTTCAATAAGGTCCTTGGTTCCTTGTGCAGTAACAACATTTCCCGCGACGATGGGAACACCTGGATTAAGCGCCCTCACCGCTTTGATGGCTTCGATCATCTTCGCCTGGTGACCGTGCGCCGTATCAATAATCAGGCAATCTGATCCCGCGGCAAGAAGTGCTTTGGCCTTACCGGCGACATCGCCATTGATCCCAATGGCCGTTGCGATGCGCAATCGATTTTTAGAATCGATTGCAGGGCGGTAGAGAGTGGCGCGCAGTGCCCCGGCTTTTGTCAGGATGCCAACTAAATCTCCATTGGAGGTAACTATGGCTGCGAAGTCACGGCGACTCTCCTCCAAGGCTTCGTAGGCCTGGCGTGGTTCGATGCTCTCCGGCAGCGTTGTGAAATCAGTATGCATAATCTGTCGTAGCTGAGTGAAACGATCCACTCGCTCCAAATCGCTCTGGGTAATAACACCGATTGGTTTGGTCTTATCTACGACCACCAGGATGCCATGCGCACGCTTCGTAATCAGATCTAAGGCGCTAGCTGCGGTCTCGGTAGCCTCTAAGGTGGCAGGTGTTTCAAAAACTATATGGCGGGTCTTAACCCAAGCGATGACATCCGCGATGATTTCGAGGGGGATATCTTGCGGGATTACAACTAATCCACCGCGGCGCGCAACTGTTTCAGCCATACGTCGTCCGGCGATCGCCGTCATGTTGGCGACAACTATTGGAATTGTGGTACCGGTGCCATCATCGGTAGCCAGGTCAACATCCATGCGGCTAGCGATCTGGGTGTAATTGGGAACCATAAACACATCGTCATATGTGAGATCGTGTGTTTGTCCGGAAACGGGGCTACTTAAGAAATTCACGTTGCCTAACTATACACCTGACGGTATCGTTGAAGTATGTTTGGAATCGGCTTTGAAAAGTTGCTGGTGTTGGCAATCCTGGCGGTTGTGCTCATAGGGCCCGATAAATTGCCTCAATTTGCGGTCGATGCAGCAAAATTCCTGCAGAAGATCCGTGGATTTAGTCGCGAAGCGATGACCGAATTCAAGAGCCAGCTTGGCCCCGAGTACGCGAACCTCGATATCCAAGATCTCAACCCCAAGACCTTCATTGCTAATCATCTTGATGGTATCGCCAAAGACACTGAGAATATTGCCAAGGCAACCGCCTCGGATCTAGCAAAGATTAAAGAGCAGACCAAGATCGATCCAGATCTACTTTAAATCCCTCCGAAAAAAGCGAAGAAGGCAAGCCATCCATATAACGGGCGGCTTGCCTTCTTCATAGAATTTTAGAAAATTAGTCTTTCTTCGACTTCTTCTCTTGCTTTGCTAAGCGCTTCTCCTTGAGGTTCAGCTTTGGTTCCTTCTTAGCGTTTGCATTGCTCTTCTGTTCTTTATTTGCCATTTTGCGCTCCTTCGTAAGCTTGACCGTAGAATACCCGAAAGTGCATAAAGAAAGGCCCCACAAGATCGCTCTTATGGGGCCTTTCTCAACATATCTGACTTATTTGAATGAAGTCGCAATCGCGCAAAGCGCTCCTGCAATTGCAATCCAGGTAAACCATGCACCTGCGGTACGTTGACGCCACACCTCAAGGGTTGGGTCAATCTTGGTGCGATAGCCACGCAGGACTAGGCCTAGAGCGACGAATGCCCCTACTAGGTAGTGGAACATGTTCGCTCCAGCTACAAGTACCCAGTTAGATGCATAAGCACCGTTATAGAACGGACGATCAGCGCCATCTTTGGTAATAAATGGCATGTGAGCCATCTGACGCCATTGGAGGTAGCCACCGACAAGTAGGGCGATGAGTACAACAATAGAGGTCATATTTCGCAGTTCGCGCTTGTACTCACCAAGACGGTGAGCTATCGCTGCAACGATCAAGCCAGCGGCAGCAACCCAACCAGAGGCGGTGCTAAATGTATGCACTCCCTTTGGTAGCCAGGCTTCGTTGACATTGAGGTTGCGCAGGTAGAAGTACGAGAAGATCATTCCAAAGAGGAATGCTCCATCAGCGACAATAAGTAGACGAACGCCAAGACGCTCGCGCCGACCTATTGCCTCCGGTG
>CAIPQX010000043.1 GCA_903867285.1 uncultured Actinomycetes bacterium
GATGCCAACGGAGCACCCGCAGGTGATGTTGTATGCGTAGTTTCAAAACTCTGTTCTACCCGCGCCAGGTTTATGTATTTGCCCTGTACCAACAAGAGAGCAGAAGCGCTATATCCGGGTAGCGCTTTATGAACGCTTGTGATCAGCGCATCGGCAGCGAGTTGTAAACAATGCTTGGGCAGATCTTTATGGAAACCGAAGTGACCACCCCACGCGGCATCAATCACAACTGGAACTGATTGTGCGTGCGCGGCAGCAATAAGCGGAGCGAGATCTGAAATCGTTCCCAGATAACCCGGCTCGGTTAATAAGATTGCGATCGGACTTTCTGCAAGAGCGCGTTGCACCTCGGGCAAACCAATTCCGATCGGAAATCCCGTTGCCTCATCAATATCCGGTGTCATCCAAATAGGTTGTAGATCTGCCAGCACCAAGGCGCTAAGTACTGAGCGGTGTGCGGTTCGAGATACCGCGATTTTTTGCCCGGGTTGGCCCAGGGCCAAAATAATCGCCTGATTGGCGTGAGTTGAACCACCTGTTGAAAATCTCGCGTAGTCAGCTCCCCAAAGGTTGGCTGCCATCTGCTCGGCGCGCTTGAGCGTTCCGTGCGTTAATTTAATCTCGTCGAGTCCGCCATAGAGAGGCGTATCGCTATCGACGATGGCTCCCAGCCCGCGATCCAACTTATTAGCCTTCTGCTTATGCCCAGGAATCGTAAAAGGCAGCCCCGCGCTTTCGAAGTAAGAAAGGTAGGCGTCCAGCAACGGCGCCATCTCGCGCAGGGGCTGATGGGCTCCGTGAGCGGATAGTGAGTTGGATGGTGTTCTCTTTGAGTTCACCCTCAGAGCCTAACCCTCAGTAGCCCCCGTTAGAAATCTGGTCGTACACTTTTCCCATGACAACACTGACAAACCTTGAACAAGTACGCCGCGTGGTCACCGCTATTCCGGGACCTAAATCAAACGCTGTTATCCAGCGTCGCGCTGAAGCTGTCGCAGGTGGACTAGGGCTTACATTCCCAGTGGTTATTGAGCGCGCTAGCGATGCCATCATGCTCGACATCGACGGCAATCAAATCATCGATATGGGATCTGGTATCGGTGTCACCAATGTGGGCAATAGCGCCTCCCGCGTCGTCGCAAATGTCATCGAGCAAGTACAAGCATTTACTCATACCTGCTTCACCGTTGCTCCATATATCAATTACATCGAAGTTTGCGAAGCGCTCAATCGCCTGGCACCTGGCACACATAAGAAGAAGTCGATGCTCGCGAATTCTGGAGCAGAAGCTGTAGAGAACGCGGTCAAGATTGCGCGCCACTACACAAAGCGTCAAGCGATCGTTGTATTCGAGCATGCTTATCACGGTCGTACCAATTTAACGATGGCTCTTAATGCCAAGAACATGCCTTACAAAGAGGGCTTTGGTCCTTTTGCTCCCGAAATTTATCGCGTGCCAATGCCATACGAGTATCGCTGGCTTGGTCCAAAAGAGACGATCACCGCAGATGCAATGGAGATGATCACTCACAAAATTGAGAAAGAGATCGGCGCACATAATGTCGCTGCAATCTTGATCGAACCAATTCAAGGTGAGGGAGGATTCATTGTTCCGCCAAAGGGATTCTTGCCTGCGCTCGCCGCTTACTCGCGCGAACACGGAATTGTTTTTATGGCCGATGAAGTACAGAGCGGCTTTGCTCGTACCGGACATATGTTTGCTGTCGAAGAAGAAGGTGTCGTTCCAGATATCTTGATCACCGCTAAAGGCATCGGTGGTGGCTTGCCACTTGCTGGTGTTACCGGTCGCGCCGAGATTATGGATTCGTCGCATGTCTCTGGTCTCGGTGGAACATTCGGTGGTAATCCTGTTTCTTGCGCTGCTGCCTTAGGCGCAATCGCCACCATCGAAGAA
>CAIPQX010000044.1 GCA_903867285.1 uncultured Actinomycetes bacterium
GCGAGAGTTATGAAGATGCCAGGTTGCAGAGCATCGTGAGCCTCTTTGAAAGAAAGGTGCTGCAACCAGATGGAATCTCTGAGGTTCCACTTCTCAGTGTGGAATGTTCGGCCGCTCCTTGCCTAACCCCAGATTCCAGGGTACGAGTCACGGCATCACTCACTCGGATGCGAGATAGATTTTCTGGGATCTTCCGCTTCATTTCCGCCCCCACAGTGCATTTTTCCGCCAGCGACGTTCAGATAGTTGATGCCTGGCGATGAAAACAAACCCCGTGATGAATATAAACCCCGCGATGAATACAAACCGTCCCGCAAAATCAAATGAGGAGGAAATTCCAAATTCTTTTCTCTCGAGATTGAAACAATGTTATTTCGATGAAAGCGGGAGCCTGGTCATCTTGGTCTTTGCGCTATTTCTTTTACTGCTCACGGCCTCCTTCGCGGTAGTGGATATCTCTGACACCTTCTTGGCGAAACGCCAACTCGTCGAAATAGGGGAGGTGGCAATAACGCGTGCGGCGCATCAAATCTCATTGTCCCGTTACTACTCCGGAAATATTCTTATGGACAACTCGGGAGTGGACGGTGCACAGTTTCGCATCCCCCTCGATTGCACCTCTGCCCGGAGCGCTTTCGAGAGCGAGATCGCAACTACCTCGCTGCGCGGGAAAGCCATAGCCGTAACATCGTGGAGCTGTGTTGATGATCAAGTAACAGGAACTGTTGCGGCGCAAATTCCCATATTGTTGCAGTTGCCGTTGGGGATCGGGCGAAATTTGACGACAATCTCCGCTGCGGTAGGCGCGACTTCGATAATAGGCGGGGTTAGGGGATAAGCAGGGGATAAGAAGCTCTACCGAGAACCATTACTCTTTAGCCATGGCCGCGCGAGATTATTTGCAAGAGGTAAAGCAACTCGACGCCACCCTTGTAAGTATCGAGAAAGTCCTTGATCTCCCAAAGTTGAAAGCGGATGCGATCACCCTTGAAGTCGAAGCCAGCGCTCCCGACCTTTGGGATGACCCCGAGAAGGCTCAAGTCGTAACCAGCAAACTCTCTAGAGTCCAGTCCACCCTCAATCGAATCACCACAATTCGGCGCAGACTCGAAGACGTTCCAGTCCTGCTTGAATTAGCGGCAGAGGATAACGATCAGAAGGCGCTCGTCGATGCTGGCGCGGAACTCGACTCTGTAACCCGCGCTATCGGCGAATTGGAAGTTCAAACGCTCCTGAGCGGTCAGTACGACGAGCGAGATGCTCTAATGACCATTCGCTCCGAAGCGGGTGGTGTTGAAGCTGCCGATTGGGCCGAGATGCTCAGCCGCATGTATTTCCGCTATTGCGAGCGAAATGACTACAAAGTCGATGTCTTAGAAACCTCCTACGCTGAAGAAGCGGGAATCAAATCAACAACATTTCGAATCAGCGCCCCATATGCCTATGGGAAACTTTCGGTAGAACAGGGAACTCATCGCTTGGTTCGTATCTCTCCCTTTGATTCGCAGAGCCGTCGCCACACCTCATTTGCCGGAGTTGAAGTCGTTCCCGTCGTGGAGCAGTCCGATCACATCGAGATCGATGAGAAAGAGATTCGGATCGATGTGTATCGATCATCGGGTCCGGGCGGACAGGGTGTAAACACAACTGATTCGGCTGTTCGCATTACCCACCTTCCAACTGGAATTGTGGTCTCGTGTCAGAACGAGCGCTCACAGATTCAAAATAAGGCCACCGCCATGGCGGTCTTGCAATCGAAGTTGCTCGAACGTCGCCGCCAAGAAGAGCGTGCCCGTATGGATGCCCTCAAAGGTGATAATTCTGGTTCCTGGGGAAATCAGATGCGCTCTTATGTGTTGGCCCCGTATCAAATGGTTAAAGATCTCCGTACTGATTACGAGGTAGGAAACCCCGCCGGTGTTCTAGATGGCGATCTCGAAGGATTTATTGAAGCGGGAATCCGCTGGAGGATGAGCGGTAGCAAGGGCTAGCAAGTGAGTGCAATGGGTCGATAAACGCCACGGGCGAAGGCGTCGATAAGCGCCACGGCCCCAGATCCAACGGCATAGTTTCACACTATTCATTCGGACTTTGACTATTACGACCCCAACCACCGATTTCTCGTACCCGATTTGCCCGATTTTATGTACTTTTTCACACCTGATCTAAGCCCAATCTCCCTGAGTTAGGTGCGCTACCAAACTAAACTGACACAGTAACCTCGCCCCAGCGTCCATACTCCAGGAGTCTTTAGTGATCAAATTTGAGAACGTCACCAAGATTTACCCGAAGCAGGATCGAGCGGCGCTCGACCGGGTAGACCTGGAAATCCTCAAAGGGGAGTTCGTCTTCTTGGTAGGCCTATCGGGTTCAGGCAAGTCAACCTTCCTCCGCTTGGTGCTTCGCGAAGACCAACCAACGAGCGGCAACATCATCGTCGCCGGCAAAGAGTTGGGCACTCTCGCAGCACATAAAGTTCCCGAGCTCCGGCGCCAGGTAGGCACTGTCTTCCAAGATTTTAGACTCTTGCCTAATAAGACCGTTGTTGAAAATGTAGCATTCACATTGCATGTCCTTGGCTATTCCCAAAAGGAGATCAACCGCGAGGTGCCTGAGGTACTAGAGATGGTTGGTCTTGAAGAGAAGGGTGAGCGTAAGCCAAGCGAGCTCTCCGGCGGAGAGCAACAGCGTGTAGCAATTGCCCGCGCATATGTCAGCCGTCCAATGATCTTGATCGCAGATGAGCCAACCGGAAATCTGGATCCCGCAACGAGCGTAGGAATCATGAAGTTGCTCGACAGAATTAATCGCGAAGGAACAACTGTTGTTATGGCGACCCATGATGCCGGCATCGTAGATCAAATGCGCAAACGTGTAATTGAACTTGAGAACGGCCACGTCATTCGCGATCAGGTTCGCGGCGTTTACGGATATACGGGCTGATTCAATGAAAAATCTCTTGATCCGAAAATTCAATAATTCAACACAGTTCGATGCAACAACCGGGTTCGATGCAACAACCGGGTTCGATGCAACAACCGGGTTCGATGCAACAACCGGGTTCGATGCAACAACCGGGTTCAATGAAGCAACAGGGTTCAATGAAGCAACAGGGTTCAATGAAGCAGGGGAGAGGTAAAGATGCGCGCAGGTTTTGTATTTAGCGAGGTCCGTATCGGTCTACGGAGAAATCTCACTATGACC
>CAIPQX010000045.1 GCA_903867285.1 uncultured Actinomycetes bacterium
AATTGCGGTGTTCCCGCTCCTAATTTAGGATAATCCCGTTCAGCGAGCGATCTAAAGGGGAAATCTGTGTCAGAGAAATCAACAGCGCAACGTTCACACCGCAAACTGGTATTGGCTGCCTCGATCGTGGCGATTGTCTGGTTGGCTATCAGCAGTGTTACTGGCCCGCTCTTCGGAAATCTCTCTAGCGTGCAAAAGAATGACAATTCCAAGTTTTTGCCTGCTGGCGCTGAATCCTCCAAGGCATCAGATGCAATTCTCAAGTTTTCTGACACGACATCGAACAATCAATTTCCTACTTTGATCCTCTTTGAAGGCAAGGTTGACGCTTCTAAAATCGGATCTGCCAATGTCTTTGTTCAAGGACTTGCTGCGAAAGATTTGGTCGATGCAAAGGGCCAGTTAATTAAAGATGCCAAGGGAAATGCAATTCATATTCCTATCTCTGACTATCTTTCGCCTGGCGCACAAATCGGTGCATTCCCGTCTGCGAAGAACGATGCAATTTTGGCAAATGTGCCGCTCGATGCCAATAAGTCTCAACTGACTCTTCCAAATAAGTCGGTAGCGCTCCTCTCTGTTGTCACCACGATCCGGTACTACGCCACTGACTATGCGCAGCAAAATGGTTTCATAACGCACACAACAGGTTTAGGTGGACTCTTCGCCGATCTCTTCAACGCCTTTAGTGGTCTGGATTCCAGCCTGCTCTTAGTAACTGGTTCGGTAGTTGCGCTCATTTTGATCATTGTTTACCGCTCACCTGTCCTATGGATCTTGCCCCTTATGTCGGCAGGCTTTGCGCTCACCTTGGCGGGCGGGGTTATCTACGAACTCGCTAAGCACAACATCATTACCTTGGATGGGCAGTCGCAAGGAATTCTCTCGGTGCTCGTCCTGGGTGCGGCGACAGACTATGCCCTGCTCTTAATTTCGCGCTATCGCGAAGAACTTCATATTTATGAATCCAGAACTCAGGCGATGAAGGTGGCATGGCGCGGTGTCGTCGAACCTATTGTCGCTTCGGGCACCACTGTCGCACTTGGTTTGCTCATGTTGTTGCTTTCAGAACTCACTAATAACAGAGGACTTGGACCGGTCGGGGCAATTGGAATTGTCTGCGCCATGATCACCATCCTCACTCTGTTGCCTGCGCTCCTTGTGATCTTTGGACGCTGGATCTTCTGGCCTAAGCGCCCTAAATTCAATACTGAAGATGAAAAGCTCACTGGTATCTGGTCAAAAGTTGCGAAATCAACCGAGCGAAATCCCCGGAAATATTGGTCTATCGCGCTATTAATTCTCGTTGTTCTGGCATCTTTTGCGACGACGCTCCATTCCAACGGTTTATCAACTGCGCAATCTTTTACCAAGCGCACCGACTCGGTGATTGGCCAAGAGCAGCTCACAACGTATTTCCCCGGCGGACAAGGTCAGCCAACCCAGATCGTTGTCAGCGCAGATAAGGCGCAAGCGGTCTCAGATGCGTTGAAAACTTTCACCGGCGTAAGCCAGGTTGAACCGCAAACGATCACACCAATAATCCCTGGTCAGCCGATACCGGCTACCAAGATTGTCAACGGCCGAGAGCTGCTGAATGTCACGCTCTCCTATGGCCCAGATTCGGCAGCCGCGGTCAAATTGATTCCACCGATGCGCGCGCTGGTGCATGGCGTTGATCCGACTGCACTCGTGGGTGGAACATCGGCGATCTATAACGACATCGATGCGGCAACTAGACATGATCAGAAATTGATTATCCCGGTTATCTTGCTCTTGATTGCGTTTATTCTGGCGCTACTACTCCGCTCCATCGCCGCCTCGTTATTGTTGTTGGGATCTGTGGTGATCTCTTACTTCGCAACGCTTGGTGCTTGTTCGATTGTCTTCCATCATATGTTCCACTTCGCTGGTGAAGATTCTTCCTTCCCACTCTTTGCCTTCGTATTCCTCGTTGCGCTGGGCATCGATTACAACATCTTCTTGATGACGCGCGTACGTGAAGAGACCTTAAAGTTTGGTACCCGCGCCGGTATGACGAAGGGCGTGACGGTAACTGGCGGTGTTATAACCTCTGCGGGAGTGGTACTAGCCGCAACCTTTAGCGTTTTGGGTATCTTGCCCCTGGTCTTCCTCGCTGAGATCGGCTTTGCGGTCGGCTTTGGTGTACTTCTCGATACCTTGCTCGTTCGATCCATTTTGGTTCCAGCGCTGGTGCACAGCATTGGGCCGAAGGTGTGGTGGCCTTCTAAACTGCAGCATGAT
>CAIPQX010000046.1 GCA_903867285.1 uncultured Actinomycetes bacterium
AGGGCGGTTTCGAGCCTAGCTCCGCGTCCAACAACAATCACTTGTGTTGCACCTGCTGCGCGCGCCACCTGCAACATCAAGAGTCCAAGTAAGCCGGGACCAAAAACAGCAACGGTCGAACCTGGTCGAATATCCGCGCGGCGACCAGCGTGGACAGTCAGCGCCGCTTGATTTACGAGCGCTCCAGCTATATCCGAAACCGAATCAGGAATCTTGTGAACAGCGACCGCGGGTCGAGCTGCAAATTCTGCAAGCGCCCCTGGCGCGGTATGCCCATAAAGCTTAAAGCCTGGATCGCGGACCCGCTCGCATAAGTTGTAGCGACCTTGGCGACACATGGGGCATGCGGAACATCCGGCATGGTTTTCTGCAACGACTCTATCTCCGACAGCGAGACCGCTCTTTTCGGTACCCGCGCCCATTTTTACAATAGTTCCCGACCATTCATGACCCAAGATGAAGGGCATGCTTGGTGGCCACGTCCCTTTAAATCCGCCGTTTACAATCTTTAAATCGGTGCCGCACATTCCGCAGGCATTTACCCGGCAAAGGACCTCACCATATTCAAGATCTGGAATAGGGACATCTACAACGGAGAGCGAACCGAAATCCGCTAAAACTGCGGCCCGCATGGTCTTTGCTTCAGTCATTAGTGAGAAACCTTTCCTAGTGCATCCCAAACTTCCTTAGCCCGACGGACAATGTGATCTGCAACTTCTTCTGCAATTTCTTCAGAGCGTGCAACGGTCGCTGTCTCTGGGTGGCCATACCAACCGGTTGGCGCAACATCATGGAAATCACGCATGATTGGATAAACATCGCGCCTGCGGAAGAGTTCGTGTGCTTCGTCGCCCGCTTCGCGATCGCTGGGCTCTGCCAAACTTTCTAGGTGCACCAATGAAGCGTCATAGGCAAGGACTGCAGAAGTTTCCATTGCCCCCGAGTGGGTAAATTCCATCTCGTCGGGATGGAGAGAATTTGTAATGATGTGAGACTCGCCTACTACGACTTGAACGCCATGCACCATTTGTGCACGGTCCGCTGCGATACGCATCGTTGCAGAGTTTCCTTCATGCCAATTCACGACCAAGATCCGATTAGCGCCGGCATCTTTGAGTCCTTCGCAGATATCTACAAAGACATTGATCATTGTTTCAGGTTTTAAAGTTAAAGATCCGGCCCAACCACCGTGATAATGTGCAATTCCAACAGAACCTAGTGTTACAACAATTGTGTCCAAACGTTCTGCGACACGTTCGCCTATCGAGAGCGCTGCAAACAAATCTGTTCCGAGAGGCAGGTGGCTTCCATGTTGTTCGATACTTCCGGCAACAACTACAGCAATGCCACTCTTCTTCATCAACTCGGCAGCTACCGGTTGCGAAATTCTCTCTAATTGTCGCTCTGGGTGACGTGGCATTTTTCTTACCCTCCGTATCCGGTTGACTTCTTATTAGCCAACGCAACTTTGTGACCGGTGACTGGAGTAGTCCACGTTTCCGTGACTACATCCAACAAACTAGGCTTCTTACTAGATAAAACTCTACGCATCGCTCCTGCCAAATCAGCGGGATTTGTAACTCGTTCGGCGTCAAAACCAAAACCTTGAGCGACAGCGCTGAAGTTGATGTCTGCAAAGTCGCTGCCTTGATCGCTGGTGCCGAAGTTTAAATGGCCATACCAACGAATCCAACCCAAATCTGCGTTATTCAAGACGATGACTGTGATGGGTAAATTCAATTCGAGAATACTCGCAAATTCACCAATCGAATATCCGAGCGCCCCATCTCCCGTTAAAACAACGGTTCGTTTACCGGGGTTTGCAATAGCAACCCCAATAGCGGCAGGCACTGAATAACCTAGTCCAGCTAGACCGCGAGGCATAAATACTTTTTTACCAGGTAATACCTGCTCGTAATAGACCCCAGCCCATCCGCTCGACAAACTAGCATCACAAACAATTAAATCGTCAGCGTGCAATTGAGCCTGAAGTTCCCCAAGTACGCGCTGTGGCAATATCGGAGTGGCATCACTGCTTCGCTCAGCAGTACGGGCAAGGTTCCACTCACTCTTAAATTTTTGAATTTCTGATTTCCACTCGGGACGAGAAACCGTCGCAGTGGCCTGCGCAAGAGCCTTGAGGCCGCTTCGGGCATCGGCAAAGATCCCAACGACATTTTCAAAAGAGCGACCGATTTCCGCGGGATCTATATCTATTTGAATAATCGTCTGATCTTTCCGTGGAAGAGACCAAGCGAAGGTTGGTCCGCTACCCGCTTTAGTTCCTAGGAACACGACAACATCAGCGGACTCGAGAGCCGCGCGTGCCGCTGGAGTTCCCATTTGACCCACCACGCCAACAGCCAAGGGATGATTTTCGGCAATGACACCTTTGCCAGATAGCGAAGTTGCAATTGCACACGTCTGGCTATCTGCAAATTCTGTAATTTCTGCAATTGCTCCAGAGATAAGTGCACCCCCGCCAGCGATGATCAATGGACGTTTTGCAGTGCTAAAGATTTTGGCGGCTGCTTGTACATCGTCAGGATCTGGGGCGGTGCGAAAAGCTGGATAGCTACCAAAACGAGAGATTGCTTCCTTTGGTTGCAATAGTTCTAACATCTCTGCAGGTAATTTTGAGTCGAGAATATCTTGCGGTAAAAAGAGAACTGTCGGGCCTGGGCGACCCGTAGTGGCTTGTTGAAAAGCCTGACGAACCAAGGCGGGCATTGCCTGCAAACTAGGGACGGTTGCGTACCACTTTGAAACTGGGGCTAATAGATTTACTTGGTCCATCGCCTGTGATGCGGCCGAACGATATTGATGCAGAGTTAAATTCGCGGGAAGCGCACTGACCAAAGCAACTATCGGAATTGATGCGCCAAGAGCTTCACCCAACCCAGCCGGTAAATTTGCTGCGCCTGGACCCACCGTTGCATCGCAGACTCCGACCTTGCCAGTAGCGCGCGCATATCCATCAGCTGCGTAAACACCGGTCCGTTCATCTCGAACGAGAATATGGTTGATTTCAGTCCGGTGATTGATGCCATCGTAGAGGGCATACGTTTGACCACCAGGAAGCCCAAATACATACTCAACGCCATGCTCAACAAGTAATGCTGTGAGCAGCGCACCGCCGTGCGCGTGATTGATCTCCACGTTCCGACGCTCCTCGTCATGCAATCGATTGCACTCAGTTTAGAGGGGATTACCGCTAAGTCAAGGCTTTTTTAAAAATACACTGAAAGGGCTGGGAAATTTCCCAACGTAAAGGCGAAGTGATCGCCCGGTTTTAACGCGATGGGCGGGACTATCGACCCAACGATAAGAAATTCACCGCTTTTGATTCCTCCAGAGAGTTCGCCGACTACATCAGCGCCGTGGGTGACGATAGTTGGCAATGCACCTATTAACTCCTCCAACTCTGTAACAACAACTTCGCTGCCATCGGGCTTAACAATTTGCGCGGCGAGGCCACTTATATCCCCAGATCGTCTTGATTCATCCCGATCTCCCAATATGTAGTGCTTTTGAAATATGTCGGTTGCTAATATCTCTGTTGGATCTGTCGGAGCAAACTCAAGGTCAGCGAGTTCGATGGCCGGACCAATAGCAACAACTGAATCCATCACAAATGCTTGACTCGAACCAGGCGGCACATCTCGTCCAAAATAAAGAGCTATCTCTGTCTCTCCAACCGGCTTAACCCAGTTGCCTATGTCAACAGTTGCACCATTGGGTAACGCGTTCTCTGCTAATAGGTAACCCACTAATGGCGCATCAATCTCTAGGTTGCGCAGACCCGTGGGGGAACCAAAACCCAACTTCCATCCCACTTGTTTATTGCGAGCGCCCAGATCAAAGATCAACTTACTTTTTAGAGCGGCATACCCTGATGTTAGTCGGGGATCTTCCCGCCAGTTACTGGTGATGATTGTCGCGATCCGCTTCATAGCCAGAATCTTCAAGCGAACCAGCTCCGCTCCACCCCCACGCAAGTACCGCATCATGGTCAGATGTATTTTTAAATCCATGCCAGTGTCCACGTGGTATCAATACAAAGTCACCCTTATGGGCAGCTCGTTCACCATCATTTGTGTACATGATTCCATCACCTTCAACGACGATCCAAAATTCTTCACAGTTGGCATGCCTATGACGATCGTGCATCGCACCTGGGGGCATAACTGTCCAGCCAACCAATAAATTATCAGATCCAGCTTTCGCTTTATCGATGGCAAATTGGACCTGCATGTTGACCCAGCCCTCATCTCGGCGTAGACCTTCGACGATTGGGACATCCTTCAGATTTGTAACATAGAGATCTGGCTTCATGACTTATACCCTCCCATACGTAGATACGCTTCATGCGCAACAACAAAATCTTTGTGACCTAGTCCCATCTCACGACAGATATTCATGATCTCGTTAGCCGAAGCAGCTATGGGCATAGACATTCCCAATCGGTGGCCCTGTTCAAGAACTAAAGTCATATCTTTCTGTTGGACCGCAACATCGGCTAAGGGTTTCGCAGGCATTTTTCCTTCCAAAATAAATGGTCCGCGATAGCCGAGCACTGGGGATGCCGCAACGCTATTTAGAATTGCATTGACCATTACTTCCCTGTCAACTCCGCCCTTCTCGGCAAGAGCAACCGCTTCACCAAATGCAATAACTTCAATCATGAGTAGGGCGTTTATTGAGAGCTTCGCCTGTGTAGCCAATCCGCTACTGCCTATGTAAGTAGCCTTCGCACCAATATCAAGTAGGACTTTTTCAACACGAGAAAAAACTTCCGCATCTCCACCGATCATAAGCGATGCTTTCCCTTGCGCAATAGTTATAGGGCTTCCCGAGATCGGTGCATCAACCATCGTCTTACCAACGGACTTAAAAGCCGCATGAACTTCGCGGCTTACTTCAGGTTCAATCGTGCTCATATCTAGATAGACGGCAGCATCTGATATTCCATGAATGACCCCGTCGACTCCCAGGGCAATTTCTCTGACAGCCGCGCCGTTTGTAACAATCGAAAATATAAAATCGGATGTACTGGCTATGGATGCTGGGCTATCCCCGACTTTCATTCCAAGTGACTTGAGTTCGGAATCTTTGCCGGGGGATCTATTCCAACCGGTAACTTCATGGCCCGCAGCAATTAAGCGCGGGATAATTACTTGACCCATATCGCCAAGTCCCAAAAAACCTACGTGAGCCATGGCGGGAACTTAACAGGCTAATTAGCCCTTGGATAGGTCTTCCTAATTAGGCCAAATTCGTATAAATTCCAACCCCGCAATCGATTGCAAGGATGGCTTCTCATGGATGAGTACATAGCTTCGGCGAAGGCCCATTGGGCACCACGTTTCACAGCCAACGGAGTTCCCGCTGTTGATTTTGAGCGAGTCACTAAAGATCTGCAGTCGTGGGACGAATGGTGCTCTGCATTTTCCAAAGGTGCTGAACTCTATGAAGAGATGGGTGCCGACGCTTTAGCCAAGAAGCACTACAAATCCGCCGGCGCGCACTACAGCACCGCAGCAGCCTTTTATCACTTTGCAAAGTTTGTCTTCGTTCGCCATTACGAGGAGATGAAGGTAGCGCACATGAACGCAGTGCGCTGCAGAAATATTGCTATCAAGTACATCGAATTTCCTGGTGAACGAGTAGAGATTCCCTTTGAGGGCGCCAAGATGGTTGGAATTTTGCGTAAGCCACACGGCAAAGGCCCATTCCCTATTGTGATTTTAGTTCCGGGTTTAGATTCAACAAAGGAAGAATTTCTCCCTACCGAGAATTTATTTCTCGAACGCGGCATGGCAATTTTGAGCATTGACGGTCCGGGACAAGGTGAAGCGGAGTACGACCTACCCATTCGCGCAGATTGGGAAGTTCCGGGCAGGGCAATCGTTGATTACCTTGAAACACGTTCTGATGTAGATCCGGAGAGGATTGCGGTCTGGGGTGTAAGCCTGGGAGGTTATTACGCACCACGCTTTGCCTCTGGAGATTCTCGTATTAAAGCTTGTGTATCGCTCTGCGGACCATACAACTTAGGCAAGATTTGGGATCAACTTCCAGATCTCACACGCGAGACCTACACCGTGCGATCTTTCTCCAAGAATCAGGAAGAGGCGCAAAAGCATGCTCTCAACCTCACTAACGAAGGTCGCTTCGATCTAATTCAGTGTCCTACTTTAATTGTTGCTGGGAAGGTTGATCGCCTCTTCCCTTGGCAGGATGCCGTGAAAGTTCACGAAGCAACGAAATCTGTCAGCGAGTTATTGCTCCTTGAGCGTGGCAATCACGGTTGCGCCAATGTTCCTAATGAACATCGTTACTTCACTGCCGACTGGATGGCAGAGAAGTTGGGTCTTTCGGCAAATCTCTAAAGCCTTATTTTTTAACCAGACCTGCAGTTGTTTCACCCATGTAGGTCTGGTGATCAATATTAAGAATTCTGATCCAGCTCTGCTGACCAAATGTGAGCGCGATAAAGCAGCCTAATTCAACGATTTCAGGCTCGCTGAAGTGTGAATGCAACCTAGTCCAAAATGCGTCATCTAAATCTAATCGCCAAGCAATCGCTTCCGCGTAAGCAAGAGCGGCTTTCTGTCGATCATTGTATTTATCTGAGCTCTCAAAATTGAGAAGGTCGTCGTACTTCATCTCTAACAAGCCTTCGGTCGATGCTTTTTCGCTCCGCTGGTTTCCACAAAATTCGCACTTTACTGTGCGAGAGATATACACCCGACACAACTCTTTGATCGAGTGCTCACAAACCCCGTTATAGAAAATATCTTGCCAACTATTGGCAAAAGCCCAAAAGGCATTTGGAGCGTGTGCGCGAATCGCGCTGCTCTCTGGCCGCGGGGTGCCCTCAGTGGCACAACGCTGCATCTCTGTCTGCATTGGAGCATCCATCTGGTCGTATGGAAAGAAGGAAATTCTCTGCTTATTCTCCACGGTGCGCTCCTATTTTAGATATCGGTCCAGGTATGAAATTATCAGCGAAATCGCCGACTTTTGTATTTCATCTACTTCTATTGTGCCATCTTCTTGCTTAACAGGGAATATATAACCATGCAACGAGTGGTCATAAGTAACCCATTCCACATCTTTATTTCCTTCTGTCAATAATTCATAACTCACTCTGAAAATTCCTTGCAGAGGATCGTCGTCGCGACCCATCACCAGCATTGGAATATCTATTTCTGCAATCCTGCTCTTAGCCAACTCTTCATCAATACGAGTACGAACATACTGCGGATTACTCATCACCATCTCTTCTATATCCCGTAAACCAGAATCAGGATTAACCTTGGCCGTATTATCTGGAGTGAGAGCCAAGAATTCGTGGTTTGCCGGTTCGCAGGCAACCCCAACCTTTACAACTCCAGCATATTGCGAAGCAATCTTAAAA
The DNA here is from genome assembly GCA_903867285.1 of uncultured Actinomycetes bacterium. Lineage (GTDB taxonomy): Bacteria > Actinomycetota > Actinomycetes > Nanopelagicales > Nanopelagicaceae > PALSA-747. The sequence goes on from CAIPQX010000046.1 coordinate 7,424, forward strand.
AGCATCTCCCCTGCGTGGCTTACCCCTACATGGCCGCAACGCTGGCTATCAATCCTGGGGTCCGCTTTTACATTAGCAATAATTGAAATCTCGTCTTCGTACTCCAGGGGAGCGCGATTCATCAGCTGCATGCCTTGTCGAACATCCACTTTGAGTGCGCCACCATTGTGAAAACCCAATTCGACCTCAGCTCTATACCTACCCCAGGCACAGGCATATCCTGCGGCCAGTAAGCGATCCATTATGTAGCTAAAGCGTTCTATACGGTCTTCTAACCATTCAAAACCAACCCCGCCATTGCCATATGCGAGAAAGATAAATGGGAATGGACCTGTTCCTTCTGGGACGCGCATTACGTACGGTGTATAGAGCCCATCCATAGTGCGAGCCAAGAAATATTCTGCGGGTATCAGTGAATCTTCTATTTTTTTTACCTTTACAGGCACTTGCGGGTCGAAGGCATGTGGCATCTGGGAAGAGTACTTTATTTAATGTGCTCTTACTAGAGCACTGATATCTGCCAACACTCCATCAAGTTCATTGGTTGGAAGGTATTTATTGCGTAAATCAATCAGAGTTCTAAGCGATGGCAGGTCGATCTTTCCGCCTTGCACTAACCCATGCATTGGATCGATCAGGGTGTTGTAATGGTCGAGCGCCTGCGCTGAAGTTAGTTCTAGATTTCTCTTGGCTATATCGATGATAAGCGGAGCATGTTCACCGGTTAAAATCTCTTTTATCACTTGATTTATGATCTCTATTAAGGCAAGCACGGAATGTGAAGGTTCACCGATCACCGCCAATACTGAGCCAATGTAAGGACCTATCGCGGATATATCAGCGATCTTTCGTGCCCCTTGTGAAATAGCCTTGATTTCATTTCCCGCATTGAGAATCGTGGAATCTATAATTCCTCTAACTAGTGCAACTTGCCTCTTGGGGGTTGAGCCAAGGTTTTCTACTGAATAGCTTTTATATGGAATTCCAAGTTGCGAGAGAAGTTCATATCCTACGAAGGCAAAGCCAGAGGTCGGAACATCGACTCCAAGAGTTAAAGGTGCCAAATCCACGTCAGATGCGTAACAAAGCGAGAGTCCAAGTCCGCGATCTATCGCCCCAAGCATTCTTGCATCTAGTTTTCGACCCAGCGGGTTCTTACTTAAATAACGATAAGCTAATACATTATCTGGACTGGTAATAAGTAGGTCTATTTCCGAACTCTCAAGCATTTCAAAAGCAGCCGGGGATGATGGGACCGATATCTCATAGACCCTGATTCCTAACCCCTCTAGATAACCCTCAATTTGCGCAACCTCAAGCAAAATTGATTTAGTGAAGGTTCCTACTGAAACGGAGCGCATATCAGGGATGGTACCCAGATTTACCCTGCAATCACCAGCGAACCCTGAGTTGACGGTGTTACGAGTACCCCACCCCTAGCCCGTACGAGATAATCACTCATGGCAACTTCTACCGGCAAGGGACTTCGCCTAGATATTCAGGCCCTGCGCGCGGTGGCAGTTCTCGTGGTAATCGCCTATCACTACGGTTTTAGTAGATTTAAAGGCGGTTTTCTGGGAGTCGATATCTTCTTTGTCATTTCAGGATTTGTGATCACCAATCGCCTGTCGGGATATCAAGGTTCTTTTCGAAAATCCTTAAGTGATTTCTATCTTAAGCGTGCCAAACGAATATTGCCTTCTAGCTTGCTTGTCATTTTCCTAACCGCGATATTTGCGAGATTGGTTCTGCCTTCGATCTCTTTGGCGACAATTGCAAAGCAATCACTCGCCGCATCCCTCTTTGTGCCCAATCTCTATTTTGCACATGAACAGAATAATTACCTTAATCAAGGGCTCGATCCATCACCATACTTGCACTATTGGTCTCTGGGAGTAGAAGAACAGTTCTATTTGCTCTGGCCTCTGGCACTTCTTCTAATTTTTCGTAAGAAGATAATTCCTCTCTTAGTGTTAATCCCGGTAGCAATTATTTGCGGCTTTCTTATGACTCATCACAATGCTGTCACCGCTTTCTATCAGCCATGGACCCGAGCCTGGGAGTTCCTCATTGGAGCAGCATTGGTATTCCTTCCCGCCGTGAAATCAAAGCTGATTAGTCGTCTATCTGCATTTTTTGGTTGGACCGGAATTGCCGCATCTGTCTTCTTGATAGACACAACTCATCCCACGCCTGGTTTCACAACGTTGTTACCGGTATTTGCTGCAGCGCTGGTGATCGCAGCAAATATTTCCATTCCCGTGCGTACCGGTCTGCCCTACATTGGCAATATTTCCTACACGCTCTATCTGGTGCATTGGCCGCTTTTTATTATCCTTATGTCACGCTACCCTGGGACGAGTCGCACTAAAAGCTTCCTGATTGCTCTTCTCGCCCTAACTCTCGCCGCGGGCGTATATAAGTATTTTGAGAATCCACTACGTACCCAGATGCGAATTAGGCGTCTTTGGCAATTTGCGATTCCCATTGCCGTTGTCGCAGGTCTATCTTTCGCCCTCTTAGCGTCGGGCTCTGCAGTTGCTACGGGATCGATCCATATCTCTCGACAAACCCCGATTCTCTATTCGGATGGATGTCATCTCCCCTTTGATGTCTCTACGCCTAAAGCCAATTGTTTCTTTGGAGATACCAAAAGTTCTACCTATATCATTCTGGCCGGCGACTCACACGCCGCCATGCACTTCCCCGGCATCGATCTTCTTGCGCAGAGAAACCATTGGAAACTACTCACGCTCACCAAATCGAGTTGTCCCGCCGCCGAGCTGACCATCATTCGATCGGCAAAGGTGGATAGCGCTTGCGCCGAGTGGGAGAAGAACTTGGCCGTAGAGTTCCTGCGCTACAAAGCTAAATATATTTTCTTGGCAGGAGCAACAGAGCAGAGTTATGAATTGGCGAATAAAACGATTTCTTATGCACGTGCGTACGGGATCGGCTTTACGAAGACTCTCGATGCGGCAATTGTTAGCGGTGCGACTCCTGTATTGCTGAGTGATACATCGTGGCCAGGTATAGATTCACCCAGCTGTATCGTTCGTAACAGGACCCACCTTTCCAAGTGCGATTTACAACCCCCACATTCGACTACCACTGCTGTGGTGAAGGCAATTGCAAAATCTAAGAGCGCGCTCATAATTGATCCATCGCTGGTTCTATGCAGTGCAGGAACCTGCCCAGCGGTATTCGCTAGTACCAATGTTTACCGGGATTACAGCCATATCAGCGTGGCGACCAGCCTGCGTTTGGAACTATATATTGCGTCCAAGCTTGGAGCCTCGGGCCGGGATTGAACCGGCGACCTGCCCATTACGAGTGGGCTGCTCTACCACTGAGCCACCGAGGCGCAATGCGTAAGAGTACCCTGTGCGTTATGGAACTTTCTGCAATCCTCTGTAACCACGTAGAAACCCCTAATGGCCTCTTATTCATCTCCGGTGGCGGAATTGATCGGGTCACAGTTCCGGCTGGAGTTTCCGCGCCCTGGGTAATCAATATCGCTATTGCGGTACAGGTGAAGGTCCCCTGGGATATGACGAATCGTGATCACGTGTTACTCATTCGTTTACAGGATATTGATGGGCAGGATGTGATGCTTCCAACGAGTCCAGATACTTTCGGTCCTTTTCGAGCAGAGATGAATTTCCAAGTTGGTCGCCCAGAAGAATTAGAGCCAGGCGAATGGCAGGTAATTAACTTAGGTTTTAATCTTCCGATGTTGCCAATCCCGCGATTAGGTTCATATCTATTTACCTGCGAAATTGATGGCGAAGAATTAGAGCGCGCGCGGTTTAAAGTAAACCAGGCGGTTTAATCGATACGAATTTCGCCAGCAGGAGTTTGTAGATAGACCGCCACGATTCCGGTTTCACCGTCGTTGACTGCAGGATCTACCCAGACCACTTCGACGTCACCAATGGCTTCTGATACTTCAGCGCCGGCATATTCCTTTATCTTCTCTTTGTCACCCGCAAATTCAACTTTGGTGATTGAAGCTGTTGCAATTCCATCCTTAGATGGGTGGTCAGTAGTTAGCCATTCGATAAAGAATGGCAATTGCTTATCTTGCAAAATATCGTTGACGCCAATCTGCTTCCAGCGGAGGTCTGTTCCATCTGGTTTCATGCGGTGACCTTCTGCTGCAGGACGACCAATTCGCGTTTCAATAGTTTTGATATCGTCGGTAGATAAGACCCAGGTTAACCAACCGCCACCTTCATTTGCGCGCTTGGAAACTGCGCGACCAAATGCATTGCTATCCGTAGCGGGGTGGTTGAGGGGGCAGACCACTTCAAGATAGTGACCATTACGGAGTGGAGCTGTGAAGTTTCGGGTGCCAAAGCGGGGGTGGATGCCACCGTCGACGAAGGTCGTTCCCAACTTGGAGCCTAGACGTTGAACAGTGTCAGAAAGCTGATCGTGACTGGTTACGTATGAAACATGATCGAGGCGCATAGGGAAATACTGCCGTATTCCGAGGGGTGCTTCTTACCAACCGCAGGGGTTATGCGGTTACCGCTGCCGAGAGGGCGGCGTCGGTATCACAGGTGAGGTCATGGGCGGGAGGTTTCCCTGTCAGGAGATAGCGGTTCATGGCCTTATCAACGCAGGTGCTGCCCCGATTAGCACCGGTGTGGCCATCCCCGTTCAAGGTTATAAGGGTGCTATTGAGCAAGACCTTGTGCAGGCCCAAAGCCCACTGGTAAGGCGTCGCAGGGTCGCGGGTGGTACCAATAATCAAGAGTGGGTTACTGGGCAGGTGGGTGAGGGCGGGCGCTGCAACGGGCTTGGCCTCCCAGTAGAGACATGGCAAGCCAGAAAAGGCGAGGTACGGACCAAAGGTGGGAGCAGCGGCGCTGAAGTTCTTCGCATCGGCCTGGATCTGGCTCAAGGTGCGCGAATCTTTAAAATCAAGGCAAGACACCACTTCGGCAATATCTGTTTGATTAGAAACGTAGTGGCCATTTCTATCACGCTCATTGTATGAATCGGCGAGCAGGAAGAAGCCAAAGGGATTCTTATTTACAAGCGCCTCCGATAAAGCTTTTGCTAGCAAGGGCCAGCCATTTGTTGGATCATAAAGCGAAGCAGCAATTGCTGTCACTGCAAGCGACTCTGAAAGTTGGCGATGATTACGGTCTACCAGTGGTTTGGTCCGAGAGGCCTGCAAAAAAGTTTGAATTCTCTTAATTGAGAAAGTGGCGTTTGATGCAACAAAGGATTTGAGAGCGGTATCAAAGCCCACCGCCTGCGCCATATTTTGATCTCGCACCGAAATATTCGGATCTACTGCACCATCGAGGACCATGCGGCCGGTTGTCTTTGGATAGAGAGCCGCATAAAGGGTTCCTAGGAAAGTTCCATAAGACTTGCCGATGTAATTGAGCTTGGGCTCCTTCAAGAGAATTCTTAAAAGTTCCATATCACGAGCGGTTTCGAGAGTTGAGTAGTGGCCCAACCTATTGCCGGCTGACATGGAGCATGCGGAGGCCATCAATTTTGAAGAATTTATTGCAGATGCTAAATCAGCGGGAGTCTGTACAGAACCATCTCCACCAAGGAAATAATCCTCTTGGGGGTCGGTTAAGCAACGAATCGGTTGCGAGAGATTAACACCCCGGGGATCAAACCCAATTAAGTCATACACGTTTTCAATACTGGTGGAAACAATGGAATCCGCCGCCTCTACATATTGAATTCCCGAACCGCCTGGCCCGCCAGGATTCATGATGAGAGATCCCAAGCGCTTAGCCGGCGTATTCGCCACATGTTTGATGACCTGCAGGGTAAAGACATTATTATCGATGTGACTGTAATTCACTGGGACTTCAAATTGAGCGCACTGGAATCCACTATTACAAGGTGTCCAAATCAACTTTTGAGCTTGAAGCGTCGAAAGGGTCCAGCTTTGACTTGCAAAGGTGGGGCTAATAAAAGTAGAGAACGCCAACGAGAAGGCCGCAAATACTGCGAGTCTACGCTTCATCGTAATTGCACCATAAGCGCCTCCGCGGCAAGTAGTGGAGCGGCATTGCGCGAAAGATTCGTGCGCGTATTCATGATTGCCTCTAACTTCCTTAAAGTAATTTCTGCTGTGGTATTACTTGCGACTATCTGAATCTCTCGTTGCATATCACCATTGATAAGAGAGTCTTCGGATTTCATGCCGGTCTGCACCAGCAAGATATCCCGATAGAAAGTCGCGATATCTAATAGTGCTCGATCTAGGTAATCTCGGACCATTCTAGTTTGTCTCGACTTTTGATCCTTCTCGAGCTCCTTAATCGCCTTGGCGCCACCTTGTACTATGCGGCTACCTTGCTGGCCCCAAGCCTCTTTCAATGCAGAAGTCTCGAGATCGTTCCGTTTCTCAGCATCCGCCTCGGCCTCTCGCTTGGCGGCATCGACCAATAATTGGGCGCATTTAAATGCAGAGGCGATATCTGTAATCGTAAGGGGGAGTTTGAGGATATCCGTCCGTCGCGTCCGTGCCTGCGGATCATTAGCTAAGAAGCGGGCGCGACCGATGTGGCCTTGAGAGGCACGTGAGGAAAGTTTGGCGATTTCGGGTGAAACCAACTCGCTCTCTAAAAGTTTGGTAACTGCTGCGATCGACGGGGTGCGCAAAATTAAGTTACGGGTACGAGAGCGAATTGTTGGTAGAACATCGGTCAGGGTCGGCGCGCACAAGAGCCAGACGGTGCGTAACCCTGGCTCCTCAATCGCCTTAAGTAAGGCATTTGCCGCCGATTCGGTTAGTCGATCGGCATCTTCAATAATGACGACACGATACTGGGCAACGGAGGGGCTCCATGATGCTCGCGTAATGAGATCGCGAACCTCGTCGATTTTGATAGAAAGTCCTTCGGTCTTAATTAACTCAACATCTGCATGCGTGCCTTTAAGGGCGGTCGTGCAATTCACACAGTGGTTACATCCAGAGTCAGGACAGAGCAGCGCAGCTGCGAATGCCAAAGCGGTATTACTTCTGCCAGAACCTGGAGGTCCCGTAAAGAGCCAAGCGTGCGTCATGTTTTGAGATTCGTCCTCATTATTTTTGGCGGCGGCGGTCGCTTCTTTCAGAATCGCCACGGTTTCATTCTGATCGATAAGGGAATTGAAGACTGACATAACTACTTTTGTGCTTTTTCGCGATTTATCTTCAAGAGTGGAATTGTGGATACTCGCTCCTGGATCTGCTGAGATATCGCTGCGACGCTCTGCGTGGCATCAACAACAAAGTATCGCTCTGGATCAACATTTGCCAGATTGAGAAATTCGCGACGTACGCGCTCGTGGAAAGCGAGCGGCTCTTGTTCCAATCGATCCACGCTGTCTAACCTACTCAAACCAATTTCAGCTGGAAGATCCATAATGAAGGTGAGGGTTGGCGTCAGTGATTCTGTCGCCCAGCGTGAGATTCGAGCTACCTCGCTGGGGAGCAAGATTCTTCCGGCTCCCTGATATGCAATGGATGAATCCAAGTATCTATCCGTAATAACGATATCGCCTCGCGTAAGCGCCGGTTCAATGAGTGAGAAGACATGGTTGGCACGGTCAGCCGCATATAAGAGCGCCTCTGCGCGGGGAGAAATTGCACCCGTCTTTGGATCCAACAAGATCTTACGTAACTGCTTACCTAGAACTGTTCCGCCCGGCTCACGAGTGACAACAACGGTTTCACCAACGCTCACCAGGTACTCCTTGAGCAACTGCGCTTGCGTGGATTTTCCAGAACCTTCCCCGCCTTCAAATGCAATAAATATGCCTTTATGAGCTTGACCGGTGATTCCACCTAATTCCCCACGGAAGGCGGCCATAATGTCCGAGAAGAAGGAGATGTTGGGGCGATCCTTCATGCGTTTATACGAGAAGATTCCCACTACCAACCCAATAATTCCTGCTCCGAACATCGTAAATGCGGCGCCGCTGTAGCGGAGATGAACGTTATTTATTGTGAATTGATGGCGGCCGATTGATGCGGCGATCACTGGAGCAATAGCGAGAACCAGAACAAGAGAAACTCGAATGAGGGATTGCACGAAAGCGAAGATGCGACCTCGAACCTCGTCCTCAACTTCCATCCCCAACATTGTGAACCCAGTAACCCATGAGAGGCCTGCGAATGCGCCGAGGAAAATAGTCATCAAGATCGCAAGAACCAAGTTTGAGACGAGCGATAGGACGATGAGAAATGCCGAAGATATTGTGAGTGAAATTCCAAAGATACGACGTCTGGAAAATTGCCCAAATATTTTGGGGCCGAGCCAAATTCCAAGAGCTAGCCCAGTAAAGACCGAACCGAATAGAACGCCATATGCCGCATCTCCTGCATTGAGGTCGCCGACAAAGGTTCGAGCCAAGCCGATTACAGCGCCTGCAGCAAAGAATGCGCCGAGCATCCCGAGAATCAATCCACTAATTACCTTCGACTGCGAGACAAATTTAAATCCGTCGATGAGTGACTTTCCAATATTGTCATTCACTGCGCTCTTAGAAGCGGCACCCTTTGGGATTGTTTGTAATTGAAAGACCACCCATGCCGTATATAAAAATGAAATTGCGTCGATATAAAGCGCTAGGTCTGCGGTAGATGCGTACCGTGGATTTGAAATCGATGTCAGAGTAGCCGCGACACCGGCCAGAATGGCAAACATAAGCGCGGCAACGGGAGCGCTGCCATAACTCGCTAGCAAAGTCATCTGATTTGCGGATTCGAGTTTCTCCTTCGGTACAAGATTAGGTACCGAAGCCTCTTTCGCGGGTGACCAGAAGAGAGTAATTGCTTCAACTATCACGGTTGCGGTGTAGAGCCAGATGTAATTGTGAACGATGGGAATCGAGAGGTAAAAACCGAAGCGCAAAATGTCGCAGACGATCATTAAGCGACGGCGGTCAAAACGGTCGGCGATCACTCCAGCGATGGGACCAAGCAAAACAGCCGGCAAGAGGCGGACAATAAAGACACCAGCGATGGCAAAGTTAGCCTTTTTGTAATTGCCGCCCGCGAGCTCTTGAGCGAGCGCGGTTGTAGCCAGTAATCCGAGCCAATCCCCGAAGGAGGAGAAGGCCATGCTCTTCCAGAGCTTGCGAAAGGCTGGGATTGCCAGAACGCTGCGCGATTCGGACTGCGCCGGGGCTGACGGGTATGGCAGCGCTTGAGACATGGGTTAAGCCTAGAGGCTAGCGGCTGTTGTGGCTTTGCCCTTGCCTGAGGCGGCTTTCTTCTTCGCCTTGGGGGCGCCGGTCGCCTTCACTGTCTTAGCGGTCAGGGTGGGTGCGCTCTTTTTGGCCCTCGTTGACTTCTTCTTAACGCGAGTAGCCCCGCCATTTTCGGCCTCCCACGCCCGTCGACCGGCCAATAACTCCATGCCGCGTTCCAGGGTGAGGAATTCAACGGTATCTCCACGACGCAAGGTTGCATTTGTTTCACCGTCGGTGACATAAAGTCCAAATCGGCCATCTTTAACGAGCACTGGGCGTTGTGATGCTGGATCGACACCAAGATCCTTTACCGGAGGCTTGGCAACACCGCGACGACGTACCTTCGGCTCTTTATAGATCGCGATCGCCTCATCAAGGCTAATGTTAAAGAGTTGGTCTTCCGAGGTAAGCGTTCGCGAATCACTTCCCTTTGTCAGGTACGGACCGTAGCGACCATTTTGAACTGTAATCGGTTCATCTTCATACTCACCCAGTGTTCTTGGTAGTGACATCAACTTGAGGGCATCATCCATCGTGATTGTATCGAGCGTCATGGTGGAAAGTAGCGATGCGGTTTTTGGCTTAGGTGCATCTTTCTTTTTCCGCGGTTTCTTCAGCTCGCCCGTTTTCTTATCGACAACCAACTCTGCCTCTGGAAATATTTGCGTGACATAGGGACCGAAACGGCCCGACTTTGCAACGAGTGGATACCCGGTCAATGGTTCGACGCCTAACTCTCTCTCGCCCGAGGGCCGTGCTAATAATTCAATTGCAACGCTTAGTGTGAGTTCGTCGGGTGCCATATTCTCTGGGATATTGGCAAACTTTCGGTTATCGCCCTCGCCTTGCTGAATGTATGCGCCATAGCGGCCGACACGAATTTCAATATCTTGACCCATCTTCATGGTGTTGATCTGCTGTGCATCAATAGCACCAAGATCAGAGGCCAGTGCTTCCAGGCCAGGTACGTCATCGTGGCCGTAGAAGAAGCGTGTCAGCCATTCGACGCGGTCAGCTTCGCCATTCGCAATCTTGTCGAGATCCTCTTCCATTGAAGCGGTGAATTCGTAATCGACTAATTTTGAAAAGTGTTGTTCAAGCAGACCGGTCACGCTAAATGCCAAGAAGGTAGGGACAAGGGCTCGCCCACGTTTAGCTACATAGCCACGATCTTGAATGGTGCTCATGATCGAAGCAAAGGTCGAGGGACGGCCAATTCCCAGCTCTTCTAATTTCTTCACCAGAGATGGTTCTGTGTAACGCGCTGGCGGCTTGGTTTCGTGCCCCTCGCAGGAATATTGCTTGACATTCACCTTGTCACCAACGGCCATTGGAGGTAGGCGTTTGGATTCGTCATCGACCTCGGCTGCCCCTTCTTCAAGGACATCTTCGTATGCGGCTAAGAATCCGGGGAAGGTAAGGACTGAACCATTAGCGCGAAAGTTCGCGGTAGCGCCTACCTTTGTAGCCACTTCAAAATCAACGCGCATCTGCATCTTCTTGGCATCAGACATCTGTGATGCAATAGTTCGCTTCCAAATGAGGTCGTAGAGCGCAAACTCATCTCGACTGAGTTCTGGAGCTAATTCTCCTGGAGTTTTAAAGGTATCTCCTGCGGGACGAATCGCTTCGTGCGCCTCTTGGGCATTCTTGGTCTTACCTTCATATACACGAGGATTGGTTGGAATGTAATCCTTGCCGTACAAAGATGCCGCTTGTGCGCGAGCCGTTGCGATGGCCGATTGTGAGAGGGTTACCGAATCGGTACGCATATATGTGATGTAGCCGTTTTCATATAGACGTTGTGCGATGCGCATTGTTATCTGCGCGCCCCAACCTAACCGTGATCCAGCATCTTGTTGCATCGTTGATGTAGTGAAAGGTGCTTTAGGGCGCTCAGTCCGCGGAGATTCTTCGGTGCTAATGACAGTGAGTTTTGTCCCGAGCAAACTTTGCGTCAATTCGTTGGCAGATGCTTCATCGAGTAACAGAATGTTGCCGAGAGATTTCTCTTTCAGTCCACCAGTTTCATCAAAGTCATTTGTAGTAGCTACCCGCTTGCCATCGAGAGCGATAAGACGTGCTGAAAAATTCTGATCGGTTTCGGCTTTAAGGTCCCACCACGAAGAGGAGATAAATGCCATCCGCTCACGTTCGCGTTCGACTATAAGGCGAGTCGCAACTGATTGAACACGTCCCGCACTGATGCGCGGCATGACTTTCTTCCAGAGAACCGGAGAGAGGCGGTATCCATATAAACGATCGAGTACACGACGAGTCTCTTGTGCATCTACCAGTCGATAGTCGAGATCGCGTGTGTTTTTTGCAGCCTCTTGAATCGCCTCTTTGGTAATTTCGTGGAAGACCATCCGGCTGATAGGAATCTTGGGGCGAAGAACTTCAATGAGGTGCCACGCAATCGCTTCGCCTTCGCGATCCTCATCGGTAGCCAGAATGAGTTCGTCGGCGTTCTTCATGAGCGCCTTTAATTCGTTTACTTTGGCGCGCTTATCCGGGTTGATCACATAAAGCGGGGCAAAATCCTCTGCAATATTTACACCCTCTTTAGCCCAAGCAATTTTCTTGTATTCAGCGGGAATGTCGGCCGCACGTTGTGGCAGATCTCGAATGTGACCAACTGAGGCTTCAACTACGTAGTCATCCCCCAGAAAGGCGCCAATCTTGCGCGCCTTTGCAGGGGACTCCACGATCACAAGCTTGATTCCCAAATTCATCAACTCCTAAGAGACCGAACAGTGCAACGAGCTAAACCGTGTTATGCGATTGCGGTAGAAGCTTTTCTGTTGCGCACGAGGGCGTAGATGATAACAAGGACCGCAACAAGAGCGATGAGTGCGCTTGCAACCTTGTGACCGCCGAGCGAGAAGGAGACGATTGCCGGTGTAATCAACAGTGCAACCAGGTTCATGACCTTGAGCAGTGGGTTGATCGCTGGGCCAGCAGTATCTTTAAATGGATCTCCTACGGTGTCACCGACGATAGTGGCGTGATGTGAATCAGAGCCTTTACCACCGTGGTGTCCATCTTCAACCATCTTCTTTGCATTGTCCCAAGCGCCGCCTGAGTTAGCCAAGAAGACTGCCATCAGAGTTCCGGTACCGATTGCGCCAGCTAGGTAAGCACCGAGTGCTCCAACGCCAAGACCAAAACCAACTGCAATAGGAGCCATAACAGCGAGCAGGCCAGGTGCGACAAGTTCGCGCAAAGAGTCACGCGTGCAAATATCTACAACGCGACCATATTCTGGCTTCTCGGTTCCATTCATGATTCCAGGATGTAAGCGGAATTGCTCGCGAACTTCGACAACAACTGCACCAGCAGCGCGAGAAACAGCATTGATTGCCAGACCTGAGAACAGGAATACAACAGATGCGCCGATGATGAGACCAACCAGATTGCGCGGGTTGGCGATATCTAGGATGCCTTGGAATTGCAGGTTGAGATTTGCCGCTGTCTTACCGGCATCGCTGACTGCTTTAAGAATTGCATTTGTAAATGCGCCAAAGAGTGCGGTTGCGGCTAGTACTGCTGTTGCGATTGCTATTCCTTTAGTAATGGCCTTTGTTGTATTTCCGACTGCATCAAGTGAGGTCAGAATTTGTCCGCCTTCTCCATGGACATCGCCAGACATTTCAGCAATGCCTTGTGCATTATCTGAAATAGGTCCGAAGGTATCCATTGCGACGATTACTCCGACAGTGGTCAACAAACCAGTTCCGGCGAGCGCAATAGCAAAGAGGCTCAAAACAATGGATCCATGGCCCAAGATGAAAGCTCCAAATACCGCTGAAGCGATAAGAAGCGCTGAATACACTGCTGATTCGAATCCAATAGCGATACCAGCCAAGATTACGGTTGCAGATCCAGTATTAGAAGAAGCAGCAACATCATTAACTGGGCGGCGCCCAATCTCAGTGAAGAACCCAGTAAGAAGTTGGATTGCTGCAGCGAGAGCGATTCCGATGAGCACTGCACCAAAGGTCAAAATGCGAGGATTTACATTGCTCGTTGCGTGAGAAGGATCTAATCCGGTAAGCAGTTTCATTGATCCTGGAAGATATGTGAATGTTGCAAAACCAACGAGGATGGCAGAGATAATTGCTGACAAGAAGAATGAGCGATTGATCGCCTGCATTGCAGAACGATCTGTTGCGCGCAAGCGAGTAATAAAGATTCCGATAATCGCTGTGACGATTCCAATTGCAGGAACGATCAGAGGATAGATCAGACCGGCATCACCGAATCCAGCTTTACCAAGGATAAGAGCAGCAACCAAGGTGACTGCATATGATTCAAAGAGGTCAGCAGCCATTCCGGCACAGTCGCCAACGTTGTCGCCAACGTTGTCAGCAATTGTTGCTGCATTACGAGGATCATCCTCAGGAATATTCTGTTCTACTTTTCCAACGAGATCTGCTCCAACATCGGCAGCCTTGGTAAAGATTCCGCCACCTACGCGCATGAACATGGCTAGCATCGCGGCACCAAAGCCAAAGCCCTCAAGTACATCCGGAGCGTTCTCGCGATAGATGATTACTACGAGTGAAGCCCCAAGAAGTCCAAGTCCTACCGTCGTCATACCCACGACACCACCGGTGCGGAAAGCAATCTTCACAGCATTGGCTGCAGAGCCCTGGCGAGCTGCTTCAGCTACACGAACGTTGGCTCGAACTGCCAACCACATTCCGTTGTACCCGACGCCTGCGCTAAAGAGCGCTCCCAGTAAAAAGAAGATCGATCGACCGATACGGATATCGGTATGCCCAGGCAGGGCAAAGAGGAGTACGAAAACGATTCCCACAAATACTGAGAGCGTCTTAAATTGGCGATTGAGATATGCGGCGGCGCCCTCTTGGACGGCGGCGGCAATCTCCTTCATCTTTTCAGTTCCGTCTGCTTGGGCTAATACCTGGGCGCGCAGGCCATATGCAATGGCGAGCGCTAAAAGAGAGACTCCAAGGACGATAAATACATAAATGAGATTGGTTCCTGTGACTTGCACGGGTGTAGACACTATTTTGACTCCTCATTGAGTAGATAGGCGAGGTGCTATTTGGTTAAAGGACCTGAGGGGTGAAAGGTTACACATATATATAAGGACAATTACAAATTTACGAGAATTGGTCGGTATCCTTAGCCCTCTATGAGCTTCATAAGCGTGACCTCAGCCCTGAATTCCAACTATTCGCTAGTCATCATCTTCGCCATCTTGGCGCTGGAGACCGGTCTGCCTCTGATCATTGGACTCCCCGGGGATACCTTGCTCATCACAGCGGGGCTCTTCGCCGCTGGCATCGGCAGCACCCATGGCCACCATCTCAATATTGTCCTGGTCGCTATCGGAGCACCGATATCGGCAATTGTCGGATCCCAATTCGGGCATTGGCTCGGGTGGCACTATGGAATCAAGATCTTTAGCAAACCCGACTCGAAGTTCTTCGATCCAGGGAAGATTAAGTCTGCCGAAAAATATATTGTTAAGTATGGTCGGGGTCGCGCCATCGTCCTGGGCCGTTTCATCCCCGTCATACGTGGACTTATAAATCCACTCTCCGGAATTATTCGGGTTCCCTTTAAGACCTTCGCTTTTTGGAATGTCTTGGGCGCAATTATTTGGACTCAGGTTCTTATTTGGGGCGCCTACGCGGCCGGAAACACATTTGCTAACACAATCTCAAAGTACATAACCGACATCATTTTGGTGATCGCCGGAATTACCGTGCTACCTCTGGGATGGGAAATCTTCAAAGAGTGGCGCAGTCGCAAGCACCTCTCTTAAATTACAAACCCAGATCGGCTAATTGAAATGCCGCGCGATATTCCAGTCCAGCGGCGAGCACTGTCGGTGCCGCTCCGCGTTCCACAATAACTGCAACTCCCACGACAATTGCACCGGCTTCTCTTAGCGCCTCAACTGCGGTGAGAACTGATCCGCCAGTGGTCGATGTATCTTCGACTGCTAGAACGCGCTTACCCACAACATCAGGGCCTTCGATGCGACGCTGTAATCCATGAGCCTTCTCCGCCTTGCGAACTACGAAGGAATCTAGTTTGCGTCCTTGTTGACCCGCAACATGCATCATTGCTGTTGCAACCGGATCTGCTCCAAGGGTTAAACCGCCGACCGCCTCATAATCCCAATCTTTTGTCAGTTCGAGCATCACCTCTCCGACAAGTGGCGCAGCAATTGAATCAAGAGTTATGCGTCGTAAATCCACGTAATAGTCTGCTTCTTTTCCGGAAGAGAGAATTACCTTTCCGTGAACAACGGCCTTATTAAGAATCTCTTGCTTGAGCGCTTCGCGTGATGTCATAGTGAAACCCTATCTACTCTTCTTTGTAAATGATCACACTCTGCCCAGTGCGCTTAGCGATCACCTTAGTTTTATCGGTTGCCATCAGAACATCAACTTCAGTGCGCAACTTTGCTACTTCGAGGGCCATATTGGCCACCGCCGACTCGAGCTCCATAATCCGCTTGATTCCCGCCAAATTAATGCCGTCCCCTACTAGGCGTTGGATATTTCGGAGTGAAGCGATGTCGCGAAGTGAGTAGCGGCGCCCCCTACCTGATGCGCGTCCAGGTGAGACTAGGCCGATCCGGTCATATTGGCGGAGCGTTTGCGGGTGCATCCCAGACAACTCGGCCGCGATAGAAATTACATAAACCGCTTGGTCATCGCCTGGTTGTGAATCGAGATTCATGCGCCTGCCCTCTCTTTGAGGTCTTTACGAGGTGATTCCGATTCTGTTAATTCTGCAAATTCTTGCAGCGCACTCTTAGCTTTGCTATCAAGGCGTTGTGGGACATGCACTTCCACTGTAATTAGCAGGTCACCGGTTTGAAAATCTTTGGCAACGCCTCGACCTTTGACCCGTAATACTTTTCCATTTTGCGTACCTGGGGCAAGCCTGACCGTCACATCTTCGCCACTAAGAGTTGGAACAGTGATATCCGCGCCGAGAGCTGCTTCGGTGAAAGTCACGGGAAGTGTCATTGCAAGATTGTTTCCATCGCGTACAAATACTGGATGCTTGGTAACGTGGATAATAATGAAAAGATCGCCCGGTCCAACTGAACTAGATGCTCCACGACCTTTAAGTTTTATCTTTGCACCATCTTTGATTCCAGCAGGTACTCGTGTGGTAATTGTTTGATCATTTACCCGCAGGTTAATCTCACGCCCAAAAATTGAATCCCGAAATGAAATTGTTGTTTCAGTTTGCAAGTCTTGACCTTTTCTGGGGGCACGATTGCCGCCTCCAAAAAGGGTAGAAAAAATGTCGTTTTGTGAGCCGCCTCCAAAGATATCCTCAAAATTCCCGCCGCTGAAACCGCCAGATTGATTTTGTTGCCCGCCACGTGGCATCCGTCCGGTTGTGAATGCTTCGCGCATCTCTTGGTATTCAGCGCGTTTCTTATCATCCGACAAGACTTCGTAAGCCTCGGAAACCTCTTTAAAACGATCTTCTAACTTCTTATCACCTTTGGTTTTATCCGGATGTAAATCTTTTGCCAGCTTGCGATAGGCCTTCTTAATTGCTGTGGCGTCGTCACTTTTTGAAACGCCAAGGATCTTGTAAAGGTCCTTCTCATACAGATCCTTGGCGGCCATTTACTTCAACTACTCTCTACCTGTTATTACTCGGGGTCGGTAACAATTACTTGAGCTGGACGTAGAACGCGCTCCTTAAACTTATAACCTGGACGTAAAACTTTTGTAACTTGAGTCTCTGTAACGGTTGGGGATGTCTCATGCATCAAAGCCTCATGAATATATGGATCAAAAGCGACACCGATTTCTACAAATTTAGATAAACCTAACTTTGTCGTCGTTGCTGTCAATTGATCTGCCACGGCTTTGAAGCCTCCGGAGAGTTCACCATGTTCCTCCGCGCGATCGATATCGTCGAGAGCAGCTAGAAATTGCGCGAGGACGAGTCCGGTTACGATCTCTGAGGACTCGCTGCGCTCTTTATCGATACGTTTGCGATAGTTCTGAAAGTCGGCTTGTAGTCGTTGTAGATCGCTTGTTAAAACTGCTACCGGATCAACTTCTGCAATCGCTTCCGCGACGGCATCCGAGAGCGCTTGTTCAGCGCTCTCTTCGCCAATAGGTTCTTCAGTCATTACTGCTCTTCTACGATCTCGGCATCTTCGACTCCATCATCGGCCTTTGGGGCTTCTGTAGGCTCTGCTGCATTTGCAGCGTAGAGAAATGCACCAAGTTCTTGGCTAAGAGTTGAAACCTTCTCGGTCGCAGATTTAATAGCGTTTACATCTGCGCCTGCCAGTGCACTCTTTAGTTCACCAAGAGCGCTCTCAACATCAGCCTTCTTCGCTGCGGTATCACCTTGTGACAACTTCTCTTCATTGTCTTTGACGAACTTCTCGGTTTGATAAACCAGGCCATCACCCATATTCCGGGTTTCTGCTTCCTCGCGGCGCGCCTTATCTTCCTCGGCGTGGGCTTCAGCATCCTTCACCATGCGCTCGATCTCTTCCTTGGAAAGAGATGATCCGCCACTAATGGTGATCTTCTGCTCTTTTCCGGTGCCAAGATCCTTAGCGCCAACGTGCAAAATACCGTTCGCATCGATATCAAAGGTGACTTCGATTTGCGGCACTCCACGTGGAGCTGGAGCGATACCCGTAAGCTCAAACATTCCTAAGCGCTTATTAGCGCTGGCGATCTCGCGCTCACCTTGAAAGACCTGAATTTGCACGGCGGGCTGGTTGTCATCTGCGGTTGTAAAGATTTCAGAACGCTTAGTTGGAATTGTTGTGTTCTTCTCAATTAGCTTGGTCATAACTCCACCCTTGGTTTCGATACCAAGTGAGAGAGGTGTGACATCGAGAAGGAGGATGTCTTTAACATCACCCTTGAGAACTCCAGCCTGTAGAGCCGCTCCGACAGCAACAACCTCATCAGGGTTTACGCCCTTGTTAGGCTCTTTGCCGCCAGTAAGTTCGCGAACTAAATCAACTACTGCAGGCATACGTGTTGAGCCACCAACCAAGACAACGTGATTGATATCGGCGATTGGGATGCCGGCATCCTTCAAGACGGTTTGGAATGGACCTTTACAACGTGCCAGCAAATCTGCCGTCATGTTTTCAAATTGAGCTCGTGTGATCGTCTCATCTAAGAACAATGGATTCTTCTCGGCATCGACAGTGATGTAAGGAAGATTGATCGATGTCTGCGCCGAAGCCGAGAGTTCGATCTTCGCCTTCTCTGATGCTTCACGAACGCGCTGCATCGCCATCTTGTCTTTCGTTAAATCAATTCCATTTGCCTTCTTAAAGGTTGCGACCAGGTGATCTACAAGTGCTTGATCCCAATCATCGCCGCCGAGATGGTTATCTCCACTGGTTGCCTTTACCTCAATAACGCCTTCTCCCATTTCAAGGAGTGATACGTCAAAGGTTCCGCCACCAAGGTCGAATACCAAAATCGTTTGCTCGTGATCGCCCTTGTCGAAACCATATGCAAAGGCGGCGGCGGTTGGCTCGTTGACGATACGCAAGACATTAAGACCGGCTATTTCGCCAGCCTCTTTTGTAGCTTGACGTTGCGCATCATCAAAATATGCGGGGACGGTAATGACGGCATCTGAAACGACATCGCCCAGGTAAGCCTCTGCATCGCGCTTGAGCTTCATCAAAATACGAGCTGAGATCTCTTGTGGGGTGTACTTCTTGCCATCGATATCCGCGGTCCAGCTGGTGCCCATGTGGCGCTTAACTGAGCGGATGGTGCGGTCCACATTGGTGACCGATTGACGCTTTGCGACCTCTCCGACCAAGACCTCGCCATTTTTAGCGAAGGCGACGATCGATGGGGTGGTGCGGGCGCCTTCAGCGTTGGCGATAACGGTGGGTTCTCCACCTTCCAGCACGCTAACGCAGCTATTTGTTGTTCCTAAATCGATTCCTACGGCTCTGGCCATCTGTAACTCTCCCTTTTCATACCCCGTTTAGGGGGTTTTCGCCCGTTTTCGTCTGGGCCTGACTGAATTCTCGTCCTTGAGTCCCAAACTGTCAAAAGATTGAGTCTGGGTGGCTCAAGTTAGAGTTACTCAGGTAACAGAGTGGGTGAAGAGTTTATTCCCAGCGCTGTGGCGCTCGGCGGCGCGGAATCGCCTGAAGAACGAAAGCGGCGAGCAAGCCTCCGATAAAGCCTCCGGCGTGCGCATGCCAATCCACGCCGGGTACAAAGCTAAAGACAATATTTAAAACCAGTAGGCCGAGCACTTGGCGATAATCAACACCCATCCGCTTACCGGTAATTAGCATGACTCCAAACAATCCGAAGATCATGCCAGAGGCACCGACCGAGGGTTGATTGACTGGGTCGAGCCACAGCGTAAGAAAGGAGGCAGCCAAAGCAGATGCTAAAAGTATAAATGCATAACGAGCTCTGCCGTAAAAATTTTCAACAATATTTCCCAGTTGGAAAAATACCAACATATTCATGCCTAGATGAATCCAGCTCGCATGTGTAAGCACAACCGTAAGTACGCGCCACCATTCACCAGCGAAGACGCCATGTATTTGGTTGTCATTGAATACAGCCTTGTTGATTAAGAGCAAATTTTCTTGCAAGTTAAGTCCGCCCCAGGTAACCGTTGGGGCGTAATTTGCAATGATAAAGAATCCAGAGATAACAACTATCAGAGTTGTTGTTAGGGAATTCTTTAGCTTCATGCTGTTATTCAGTAATAGTTACGGAATTTATCTTGATAGCTTCAGCTGGACGGTCGCCTGCACCAGTCTTTGCTGTCTCGATGGCGTCAACAACCTTCTGTGAGGCCTCATCTTTAACTTCACCAAAGATGGAGTGCTTACGGTTCAACCAAGTGGTTGGAGCTGCGGTAATAAAGAATTGTGATCCGTTGGTATTAGGCCCTGAGTTCGCCATCGCGAGCAGGTATGGGCGGTCGAAGCTGAGTTCACCATGGAACTCATCATCGAACTTGTAACCAGGTCCTCCCGTTCCAGTGCCTTGTGGGCAACCGCCTTGGATCATGAAACCTGCGATGACGCGATGAAAGATGGTGCCGTTATAGAAATCTTTCTTTGCTAAATCTGTAAAGTTCTTAACAGTCTTTGGTACATGGTTGTCGAAGAGCTCAACCAAGATGTCACCTTTAGATGTATGAAGGGTTGCTGTTGTCATTGAGTTGCCTCCGCATTAGATGATTATTGACTTATATAAATATGGGAGTGGAGCCTAGGAGGATCGAACTCCTGACCTCCTGCTTGCAAAGCAGGCGCTCTACCAATTGAGCTAAGGCCCCATCTTTATTTCAGAATCCGTACCCTATCCGAAGTGGCTTGGGC
>CAIPQX010000047.1 GCA_903867285.1 uncultured Actinomycetes bacterium
GCTATCTCTTGCTCAGGAATTTCTAAACCTTCGCCCCATTGTGCAATATTTTGTGGAATTAAATGAGTGCCGGATTTTTCAAAGAGCGGAATTGCAGCATCTTGCGAACCGGTCAATCCAATGGAGAGGGTTCCGATCGATTGTCCGAGTTGAGTGGCGATCAACTGCCCCATAAAGCTACGCATGACCGGTAGGAACCCCTCTTGTGGCTCCATCTCAGTTGGCCCCATCTCCTTCAGGACCTTGCCCAGAGCTTCGACCATTCCCTCTGCCAACGGCTCGACCAATTTCTGCCAGCCATTGACAGAGTGATCGATCCAATCTTTGCGACTCCAAGCGACATCTGCATTTGCGACGGTGGCGGGAAATTGAGTCTGCTCTTCGATCCAGGTATTTGCGATATCGAGCGCCTCTTGCGCTTTGCGGGCATCCTCGCGCCCCACAGGAAGGTCGTTGTGGGTTGCTAAGAATTTGCGAGCGGCATCGCGCATCACATTGGTTTGCAGCATTGGCGTACCCGGAACGCCGCTGGTTCCAGCGTTGAAGAAGCCTTCGCTCGGGAAGAATCCAAAACCGCTCACGACCGCCTACTTTCATTCCTGAGAGTCATATATCTACCTGTAAGAATGTGAACAACATTCACTACGAGTATCTTCCCGCTTGTCGGGAATAAAAGCCCACTGGCTGGGTTAAAGTGGGCTCATGATCCAGATTTCAGAGATGTTCGCTGCGGCCGCGAGCGCGCCGGCGACTTCAACCGCCTTTGCGGCTCTGATCTGGTGGGTGGTGCCGATCGTTCTGGTCAGTGGCGCTATTGGATATGTCGTTTGGACCGCAAAATTCAAAGATAAGTTCCAGAATGAGACCAATCGCTCCGTCGATAAGTTCAACCACTTCCAACAGACTCTGCGGGAGCCCAATTCCGAGCACTAGAGTATTTCCATGAGTTCTTTCCAATTTCCTAATAGTCCCTTCAATAACCCGCGCCCGCCACGTCCTCCTCGGGAGCCCGGCGCACGAAGGGGACCAGGCCCTCTTGGCTTTGTGCTCATAGCTCTTATTGTCATCATCACGATCCTGGTATCGCTCACTGGTTTTTATACCGATCTCTTATGGTTCCGCTCAGTAAGTTTCACTAGCGTCTGGAGCAAGACCCTCTTCTCGAAGATAGAGCTATTCGTCGCCTTCGGTGTAATCACATCGCTCTTCATCACCTCAAACATTGTCTTGGCTTATCGCCGCCGCCCGATATACGTACCAGTTTCTATTGAAGCTGATAATTTGGAACGTTATCGCGGACAGATCGAACCGATTAAGCGGTATGTAGTTGCTGGTATTGCAGTTGTCCTCTTTTGGTACGCCGGAACATCGGGGTCAAAGCTCTGGGAGACCTGGTTGCAGTTTAAGAATGCCACCAGTTTCGGCACCAAGGATCCGCAATTCCATTTAGATATCTCCTTCTTTGCATTTAAGTTGCCGATGTATGAGGCTCTCATCAAGTGGGGAATCTCAACAATCCTGATCACCTTGATCGCGACCGTGGGAATTCACTACGTCTATGGCGGAATTCGCCCACAGGAAAGCCACGACCGAACCACCGTTGCTGCCCGCGTTCAACTCTCAGTGCTTCTCGGAGTTCTTGTTCTGATCAAAGCCGTTGCCTATTGGTTCGATCGCTATGACTTAGCGCTCCATCAAGGCAGCCTCTTTACGGGTCTGGGTTACACCGATGTCAATGCACTTTTGCCCGCGAAGTCGATTCTCGCCGGTATTGCAGTCATCTGCGCCCTGCTCTTCTTTGCAAATATTATTCGTCGTTCCTGGGTGCTTCCAGCAGCTGGCGTAGTTCTCATGGTTGTCTCATCACTCTTGATCGCGGGAATTTACCCAGCTTTTATTCAACAATTCACGGTAAAGCCTAGTGAATCGAATAAAGAGGCCCCGTATATTCAGCGCAACATCAACGCGACCAGAGCTGCATATGGGCTATCGAATATCACCGTAAAAGATTATCCAGCGGTCATTTCAACGCAACCTGGGCAATTAGCAAAAGACACATCCAACATTTCTAATGCACGTCTGCTCGATCCAGATGTTTTGTCTGCGACATTCCGCCAACTACAACAGATTAAGCCTTACTACACCTTCCCTGATGCACTTGATGTTGACCGCTATACGATCAATGGCAAGAAGCAAGATGTGGTAGTTGCAGTTCGTGAACTCAATATTGCCGGATCTCCGGCACAGAACTGGATTAACGACCATCTCGTCTATACCCATGGTTTTGGTTTCGTTGCTTCGCCAACAAATGTTGTTGATGCCGATGGAAAGCCCAGCTTTACCGTTGGAAATATTCCACCATCCAAGGGACTTGGTGCATTCCAACCACGCGTCTACTTCGGAGAAAACGTTCCCGGATATTCCATCGTAGGCGGCTCAGCCAAGAGCACACCTAACGAGTTAGATTATCCCGACGATTCTCAAGCAAATGGCCAGCAGAATTACACCTATGCCGGTAAGGGCGGCGTTCCGATGGGAAGCATGCTGACTCGCCTGCTCTTTGCCATCAAGTACAAGGATCAACAGATTCTGCTCTCCAACCTGATCAACAAGGATTCAAAGATTCTTTATAACCGCTCTCCAGCAGAGCGCGTGCAGAAAGTTGCTCCGTGGTTAACCCTTGATGGAAATATCTATCCAGCAGTAGTGAATGGCAAGGTCCTTTGGATCGTCGATGGCTACACCACTTCTTCGGGTTATCCATATTCAGCGGTCGAAAATCTTGCTACCGCAACGACCAACTCAGTGACAGCTAACTCAGCGTTTGTAACCGCGCTTCCGGATAAGAATGTGAACTACATTCGTAACTCTGTGAAGGCAACCGTTGATGCATATGATGGAACGGTAACCTTGTATCAGTGGGATACCAGCGATCCAGTCTTAAAGACATGGAGCAAAGCCTATCCAGGGACGGTGCTCCCCAAGAGTGATATCAGCCCAGCACTGCTACAACACATTCGCTACCCTGAAGGTATCTTCCAAGTACAACGCGATGTATTGACGACCTATCACGTTAGTACCGCTGCAGCGTATTACGGTGGTCAAGATTTCTGGAAGGTTCCATCTGATCCTTCATCGCTAGGCGCGAATGCGCAGAATCAGCCTCCTACCTATCAGACCTTGCAACTGCCAGGATCGGCAACCTCATACTTTTCGTTGTCGACCGCATTCGTTCCACGCGGTACTCGTCAGAATCTGACAGCATTTGCAGCAGTTAACTCTGATGCGGGTCCAAATTACGGAAAAATTACGATTCTGCAATTGCCACGATCTACAAATATCTCTGGTCCATCGCAGGTCGCTTCGAATTTTGAAGCTAAGCCTGATGTCGCGCAGACGCTCTCGCTTTTGCGTCAAGGAGGTTCCGACGTTGTACTCGGAAATATGCTGACCTTGCCGGTTGGCAGCGGATTGCTCTACGTGCAGCCGGTATATGTGAAAGCAACCGCCAACGCATCAGCATTCCCACTTCTGCAGAAAGTTTTGGTCTCCTTCGGTGATCAGATTGGATTTGGAAATACTCTGCAGGATGCGCTGAATCAAGTCTTCGGTAGCAATTCTGGTGCGACTGTTAATTCATCCACCGGAACAGTTACTCCGGGAGGTAAGACGACCGGAACATCCACTCTGAAGCAGGCACTTGCTGCGGCACAAGCCGCAATCGCAGCTTCAAATCAAGCGCTCAAGAACGGTGATTTCGCGGCGTACGGAACGGCGCAGAATCAACTCAAGGCAGCAATCGCTGCTGCAATTGCGGCGCAAGGAAAGTAGAAAGTAACTAGTAACGCGCACTGAGTTAAGCGCCAATAGCCTCGTTTTGGGTTATTGGCGCTTTTCTAATAAGATTGCGCTACCGACGCGGGGTGGAGCAGCTCGGTAGCTCGCTGGGCTCATAACCCAGAGGTCATAGGTTCAAATCCTGTCCCCGCTACTTAAAGAAAAGGCTTCTAAGCAAAGACTTAGAGGCCTTTTCGCTTTTACTTTATTCACA
>CAIPQX010000048.1 GCA_903867285.1 uncultured Actinomycetes bacterium
GACTTCGCGATGAATTGCGCGACCTTAAGCGCGAACTACGGGGCATGGAGGAGGCAGGCGTATGACAACCGATCGCCTGATTATTCGCGGAGCGCGCGAACATAATTTGAAGGATGTCTCCCTTGATTTACCGCGCAATGCTCTCATCGTCTTCACTGGCCTTTCAGGTTCTGGAAAGTCCTCACTCGCCTTCGACACGATCTTCGCCGAAGGTCAGCGCAGATATGTGGAATCTCTATCGGCTTACGCCCGCCAATTTTTGGGGCAGATGGATAAGCCTGATGTTGATTTCATTGAAGGTCTCTCACCTGCGGTCTCAATTGATCAGAAATCCACCAACCGCAATCCACGTTCTACCGTTGGAACAATCACCGAGGTTTACGACTACCTGCGCCTGCTCTTCGCTCGCGCCGGCCGGCCGCACTGCCCTAATTGCGGCAAGGCCATTGCGCGCCAGACCCCACAGAACATCGTCGATCAGATTTTGGCCCTGGAAGAGGGCGTTCGTTTTCAAGTTCTCGCTCCGGTGATCCGGGAGCGCAAAGGCGAGTTCGTCGATCTCTTTACCGACTTCACGACCCAGGGATTCTCCCGCGCCCGCGTCGATGGAACCGTCTATCCGCTCAATGAAGTTCCAAAATTAAAGAAGCAAGAGAAGCACACCATTGAAGTAGTTGTAGATCGCCTGGCGGTTAAAAAAGAGTCGAAGTCACGGATCACCGATTCAATCGAGACCGCCCTTAAGCTCGCCAGCGGAGTTGTAGTTCTCGATTTCGTTGATGCCAAGGCAACCGATCCCGAGAAAGAGCGAGTCTTTAGCGAGCATATGGCTTGCCATGATTGTGGCCTCTCCTTCGAAGAGATGGAACCACGTTCGTTCTCCTTTAACTCACCTTTCGGTGCCTGCCCTGATTGCACGGGTATCGGCACTCGCCTTGAGGTAGATCAAGAACTTGTTGTGCCCGATGATTCGCTCTCGCTCGCAGAAGGAGCTATCGCTCCCTGGGCCGGTGGCCACTCTGCAGAATATTTCGGTCGATTGTTGCAAGGGTTGGCAGATGAGATGGGCTTCTCCATGGACAAGCCGTGGAGCAAGTTGACTATTAAGGCGCGCGAAGCGGTATTGCATGGCTCGGATTATGAAGTTCACGTGAAGTACAAGAATCGCTATGGCCGCGTTCGCAATTACTCCACTGGATTTGAAGGTGTTCTTGGATTTATCGAACGCAAGCACTCGGAAACTGACTCAGATTTTAGCCGTGAAAAATATGAAGCGTATATGCGCGAAACTCCCTGCCCGGTATGTAAAGGCGCCAGACTTAAGCCCGAAGTCCTTGCCGTAACGCTGGGCGGTAAAAATATTTGGGAGATATGCGAACTATCAATCGCCGATTGCGCAGTATTCCTCAAGAAGATTTCACTCAACGCTCGCGAGAAGAAGATTGCAGATCGCGTGCTCAAGGAAGTGCACGCCCGGCTGGGCTTCTTGCTCGATGTCGGCTTGGATTACCTTTCACTCGAGCGCCCGGCAGCAACGCTCTCTGGTGGCGAAGCACAGCGCATCCGTTTGGCTACGCAGATCGGTTCTGGCCTCACCGGAGTCCTCTATGTTCTGGATGAACCAAGTATCGGCTTGCACCAGCGAGATAACCGCCGCCTTATCGAAACTCTTACCCGATTGCGTGATCTCGGAAATACCCTGATTGTTGTAGAACATGATGAGGACACAATCCGGATCGCGGACTGGATCGTCGATATTGGTCCAGGCGCGGGGGAGCACGGTGGCCGGGTCGTTTCATCGGGTGATTATCAAGCCTTGATCAACGCTCCGGAATCAATCACGGGCGACTACCTGGCGGGCCGCAGATCGATCCCACTTCCAGCAGAACGTCGCGTGGGTGATGCTAAGCGCAGCGTCGTGGTTAAAGAGGCGAAGGAAAATAACTTAAAGAGCATCAACGTTGCTTTCCCTTTGGGGCTCTTTGTTGCCGTTACCGGCGTGAGCGGTTCTGGAAAATCTACTTTGGTCAATGACGTTCTCTATTCAGTTCTGGCCAATAAGCTCAACGGAGCGCGCATAGTTCCAGGCCGTCACCGCACTATCACTGGAATCGACCAGCTCGACAAGGTCGTTCATGTGGATCAATCTCCGATCGGTAGAACCCCTCGATCTAATCCAGCGACATATACCGGGGTATTCGACAAGATTCGTGCTCTCTTCGCCGAGACGACGGAGGCAAAGATCCGTGGGTATCAACAGGGTCGTTTCTCCTTCAATGTAAAGGGTGGTCGCTGCGAAAACTGCTCGGGCGATGGCACCATTACGATTGAGATGAACTTCTTGCCAGATGTCTACGTACCGTGCGAGGTCTGCCATGGCGCGCGCTACAACCGCGAGACTCTGGAAGTTCACTACAAGGGCAAGACGATCGCGCAAGTGCTTGCCATGCCCATTGAAGAAGCTTCACATTTCTTTGAATCGGTTCCGGCGATTTCCCGCTACTTAAAGACCCTCAACGATGTTGGCTTGGGGTATGTCCGACTCGGACAATCAGCGCCGACTCTCTCTGGCGGTGAAGCCCAGCGCGTTAAGTTGGCCACGGAGTTACAGCGCCGTTCGACAGGTCGCACAATCTACGTTCTCGACGAACCGACGACAGGTCTGCACTTTGAAGATGTCCGCAAGCTCTTGCTAGTTCTCAATCGACTCGTCGATTCCGGAAATACCGTGGTGGTAATTGAACACAACCTGGACGTCATCAAATCAGCTGATTGGGTTATCGACCTCGGACCCGAAGGTGGCGCCGGCGGCGGTACCGTAATCGCCGAGGGCACTCCCGAAGCGGTGGCAAAAGTTTCTGCAAGTTACACCGGAAAATTCTTGGCGGAAGTACTTCACTAGCCGTGAGCAATCCAGCGGATTATCGTCCGAGCAATATTCCTACCGAGCCTGGGGTTTATCGCTTCTACGATAAGAACGACCGGGTGATCTATGTGGGCAAGGCAAAAAACCTTAAGAATCGGCTTAATTCATACTTTGGCTCCAATCTTGCGGCAAAGACTTACCGCATGGTGCATACGGCGGTACGAGTCGATTGGACGATCGTCGCCACTGAGATCGAGGCGCTGGCGCTGGAATTTACCTGGATCAAATCAGAGAACCCGCAGTTCAATGTGCAATTTAAGGATGACAAGACTTACCCGTACTTAGCGGTTTCGCTCTCTGAGCAGTACCCCAGGCTCTTCGTATCGCGCCAGAAACATATAAAGGGCAATCGCTACTTCGGCCCATTTACCAATACCTGGGCGCTGCGCGGAACGGTAGAAGTTCTGCAGAAGATCTTTCCGGTACGAGCCTGTACCCAGCCCAACTTCAATCGTGCTGTTGCTACCAAACGCCAATGTCTTTTGGGGGATATCGGCAAATGCTCGGCTCCCTGCGTCGGATGGATCTCACAGGATGAGCACACGGCGCTAGCTAAAAACCTCGTCACTTATCTTGATCGAAATCCCACCGATATCGCCGAGTCGCTCCAACTCGATATGGAGCGCGCTGCCGGCAATGAAGAGTACGAACTCGCGGCCCGGTTGCGCGATCAATTAGAGGCCTTGGGGAAGACCACGGAATTTACCGAGACTTCGCTCAATAACAATTTCTCCGCCGATCTCATTGGAATCCATGAAGAGGTCACGCATGCCGCGGCTTCTCTCTTCTCTATTAGGGCTGGTCGCATCGTCGCATCGCGGGCTTGGATCATTGATTTGGCCGATGTTCTCGAAGAAGAAGATGTAATCACCGCGGCGCTGGCCAAGATCTATATTGAAAACAAGGCACCTTCTGAGATTTTGGTTGATCGCGACCCGGTGGATGCACCAGCGCTCATTGAGTGGCTCTCCGCAGGAGCAGGTCACAAGGTATCCATTGCCGTCCCACAGCGTGGTGAAAAGTTCGACATGATGCGAACGGTGCAACGCAATGCCCAACAGGCTCTCATTCAGTACTTAAGTAAACGTTCTAACGATGTCGCAGTTGTAGGTAGAGCGCTCAATGAGATTCAAGAGGCGCTGGGTTTGAAAGATCTTCCCTTGCGCATCGAATGCTTCGATATCTCCAATATTCAAGGCAAGCATATGGTGGCATCAATGGTGGTATTTGAAGATGGCCAGCCGAAGAAAGCTGATTATCGTAGGTTCGCCATCGATGATGATGCCGGTTTTGATGACACCAGGGCGATGAATCATGTGCTTACACGTCGCCTCAAACGCTATTTGGCAGAGCGCGATATCGATATGGATGAGTTAAAGATGCAAGGTGGTGCCCGGCCAAAATTTGCTTACCCACCACAATTGATTGTTGTTGATGGTGGCGCACCACAAGTCAATGCTGCATACCAAGCGCTCTCGGCACTGGGCTTACAAGATATTCCATTGGTCGGATTGGCAAAGAGGTTGGAAGAGGTCTGGCTTCCGCAGAACTCGGATCCGATTATCTTGCCGCGCCACAGCGAAGGGCTCTACCTTCTGCAGCGCGTGAGAGACGAGGCCCACCGCTTCGCCATAACCTTCCATCGCTCTAAGCGATCTGCAGTAATGCTGGAGTCATTACTTGATGAGATTCCACTTCTGGGTGAGGTGCGCCGCAGAGCTCTTTTAGTTCGCTTTGGGTCAGTAGGGGCTATAAGAAAAGCGGGAATCTCTGAGATAGCCGCTGTTCCAGGAATAGGCGAAAAGATCGCAACGATCATCGCTGAATCACTCCAAAGCGCTATCAACGGCGAGCCTCATATTGATCTGGGAACTGGCGAAATCCGAGGATAGACTTCTGAACATGAACGCCAAGGTCGTTGTTATAACAGGAATGAGCGGGGCTGGTCGCTCCACCGTTGCCCACGTCTTGGAAGATTTGGGTTGGTATGTCGTCGACAACCTTCCGCCAACGCTACTTGCCAATCTCTTCGATATGGCGGCAAATAGCACCTCCAAGATCGCCGTGGTCATTGACGTCAGGGGTCGAGAATTCTTCGGAAATCTCAGCAGCGCTTTGAGCCAACTCGCAGAGCGCGGGATTGAACGCCAGGTTCTCTTTGTAGATGCCAATGACGATGTCTTGGTGCGCCGTTTTGAGTCAACGCGTCGCCCCCATCCACTACAGGGCAACGATCGAATTCTCGATGGCATCGCTAAAGAGCGCGAGCGCCTGCGCGAAGTCCGCTCTGTCTCAGATGTTCTCATCGACTCTTCCTCATTTAATATTCACCAGTTAGAACAGAAGATCGAGGAACTCTTCGCGACATCTTCCACTGCGGATTTAAGAGTGAACGTGCTCTCCTTTGGATACAAGTACGGCATCCCTGTCGATGCTGATCTGGTCGTCGATTGTCGTTTTATAGCAAACCCGCATTGGGATCCGGAGCTGCGCCCGCTGACCGGTCTAGATAGAGCAGTTTCAGAACGTGTTTTGGGCACAGAGAATGTGCAGGATTTCCTTGAGAAATATCAATCGCTCTTTGAAACTATGGCCTCTGGATTTTTCCGAGAGGGACGAAAATATTTAACCCTTGCGATTGGATGTACTGGTGGCAAACATCGTAGCGTTGCAATTGCGGAGGAGCTCTCTCGCCTCTTCAATGAACGGGGAGTGGTGGGCGATCAACGTATTGAGGCGACCGCGATTCATCGAGACCTAGGTCGCGAACTTTAAGGAATGACTAACCCAAAAGTTGTCTCCCTAGGCGGCGGGCATGGCCTCGCCGCAACTCTCACTGCACTGCGCGGCATCACTGCGGAAATAACTGCTGTTGTCACCGTTGCCGATAACGGCGGATCAAGTGGTCGATTGCGCGCAGAGTTTGGGTCACTTCCTCCGGGAGATTTGCGAATGGCCTTGGCGGCCCTCTGCAGTGACGATGAATGGGGTCGGGGCTGGGCCGAGGTAATGCAGTATCGCTTTACAGGAGAAGGCGCACTTCGCGGACATGCTCTGGGGAACTTACTCATGATGGCGCTCTGGGATATGGATGGCGACACAGTTCGGGGGATTAGACAGGTTGGAAATCTCTTGCGCATTGTCGGGGAGGTATTGCCGATGTCCCTCGACCCACTCGACATTGAAGGTACTTTCAATACCGCGTACGGCCGAAAGATAGTACGCGGTCAGGTGCAGGTTGCGACAACGAAGGGGAAGATTGAATCGCTTCGCCTCATCCCTGAGACTCCGCGAGTTACACCACAGGTTTTAAAGGCGCTGGAGTCAGCAGAGTGGATAACCATCGGCCCAGGTTCCTGGTTTTCTAGCGTCATGCCACACCTGCTACTTCCAGAATTGGCTGAAGCAGTCGTAAGTTCTGCAGCCAAGCGGATCATGATTCTGAATCTTCCAGAACCGGATTCAGTTGATGAATTCGCTGGATCATCTGCTGCAGATCATCTGGAATTTATCCTGCAGCACCAACCAAAGCTGCTTATTGATTTCGCCATCGTCGATCCCGCTGCAATCGAGGCCAACTCCCGCCTTAAAGGCTTGGTTGAGGGTTTGGGAGGAGAGCTCGTTGTGGCACCACTCTCGCAAACACCGGGAAGTTACCATCATGATGTGCTAAAACTTCGTTCGGTTTTCTCACACATTATCGAGTGAACCCTGCTTAGATTGCCGCATGGCAATGACTGCAGCGGTTAAGGATGAGTTGAGTCGTCTCAACATCACCAAGCCATGCTGTAGAAAATCCGAAGTATCAGCCCTGCTCCGCTTTGCTGGCGGCCTGCATATCGCGGCTGGAAAGATTGTCATTGAGGTAGAACTTGATACCGCTCAGGCGGCGCGCAGGTTGCGCAAAGATATCGCTGAAATTTATGGACATGAGAGCGAGTTGTCGGTGCTCTCACCAAGCGGATTACGCAAGGGAAGCCGGTATGTGGTTCGCGTCGTCTCTGAAGGAGATGCGTTGGCTCGCCAAGCGGGGTTGGTTGACAGCAATGCTAGGCCGATTAGAGGCTTACCTCCACAAGTTGTTTCAGCAGGAATTTGCGATGCCGAAGCTGCTTGGCGCGGCGCCTTCTTGGCGCACGGCTCCTTAACCGAACCCGGCCGCTCCTCTGCCCTCGAAATCACCTGCCCTGGCCCAGAGGCCGCCCTCGCCCTTGTTGGAGCGGCGCGCCGTTTGGGAATTGCCGCCAAGGCCCGCGAAGTGAGAAGCGTTGACCGTGTCGTTATCCGAGACGGTGACGCTATCGGAGCGCTTTTGACCCGACTAGGAGCGCACGAGAGCGTGCTCGCTTGGGAAGAGCGTCGGATGCGCCGTGAGGTACGTGCAACCGCCAATCGCCTCGCCAATTTCGATGATGCCAATCTGCGTAGATCCGCTCGCGCTGCGGTCGCAGCATCTGCTCGGGTGGCAAGGGCGCTAGAGATTTTGGGTCCAGAGATTCCAGGTCATTTGAAGGATGCCGGTGAATTGCGAATTAATTATGGACAGGCGAGCCTAGAGGAACTCGGTTCCCTGGCATCTCCACCTATGACTAAGGATGCAATAGCGGGACGGATTCGCCGCCTCCTGGCGATGGCAGATAAACGTGCTCACGATCTAGGCATTCCTGATACTGAGGCGGGGCTCACACCTGATTTATTGGCTGATTAGCCCGACTGATAGGATTTAAACATCACAATGTGGTGATTATTTACAGTGCTTAATGAGAAAACGCATTATTTAAGAAGGCGGGATTATCGTGATTCGTGTTGGAATTAATGGATTTGGACGTATTGGACGTAACTTTTTCCGGGCGGCTCTAACCTCCGGTGCTGAATTTGAGATCGTTGGAATCAATGACCTCACAGATAATGCCACTCTTGCGCATCTCTTAAAATATGACTCTATTCTGGGCCGTCTCGGCCTTCCCGTCACCTACACCGATGACTCAATCACCGTTGATGGAAAGACGATCAAGGTATTCGCCGAGCGCGATCCCGCTAACTTGCCATGGGCTGACCTCAAGGCAGATATCGTCATTGAATCAACTGGTTTCTTCACCAAGGCCGCAGATGCTAATAAGCACATCACCGCTGGCGCCAAGAAGGTCATCATCTCTGCTCCTGCCACCGATGAAGACATCACCATTGTCTTGGGTGTTAATGACGAGAAGTACGACCCAGCGTCACATAACATTATCTCTAACGCGTCTTGCACCACCAACTGCCTGGCTCCCATGGCGAAGGTTCTCGATGAAGAATTCGGAATCGTCCGTGGCTTGATGACCACAGTCCACGCTTACACAAATGACCAATCGCTGCACGATCAGCCACATAAGGATCTCCGCCGCGCTCGCGCCGGTGCGGTCTCAATCATTCCTACCTCTACAGGTGCCGCAAAGGCGATCAGTTTGGTTCTGCCTAACCTAAAGGGGAAGCTCGATGGATACGCTCTACGCGTTCCAGTCCCAACGGGTTCTGCTACCGATCTCACCGTTGAACTCGCCCGCGAAGTTTCTGCTGCAGAAATTAACGCTGCGATGAAGAAGGCCGCTGAAGGTCCGCTTAAGGGAATTTTGAAGTACACCGAAGACCCAATCGTTTCAGCAGATATCGTCACCGATCCAAGTTCTTGCATCTTCGATGCCGGACTTACCAAGACAATTGGTTCTACTGCAAAGGTTCTCGGTTGGTATGACAATGAATGGGGTTACTCAAATCGCCTCGTCGACCTCGTCAACTTTGTAGGTAAATCTCTCTAATGAGTTTTACTGCGCTTCAATCACTTGATGTAGCAGGAAAACGAGTTCTGCTCCGATGCGACCTAAACGTCCCTATTAAAGAGGGTGTCATCCGCGATGACGGTCGCATTCGGGCATCGTTGCCCACCATTAAATATCTGATTGATAACGGCGCCAGCGTCGTTATTACCGCTCACCTTGGTCGTCCCAAGGGTGAACGCAATCCAGAGATGACCCTTGCTCCAGTCGCACATCGATTGGGTGATCTTCTTGGCTCTCCGGTTCTCTTTTCATCAGAGATCGTTGGAGCAGAAGTTGATGCAAAGAAGGCCTCTCTCCAACCAGGGCAGATACTGCTTCTAGAAAATATTCGCTACGAAGCTGCGGAAACATCTAAGGATGAGGCAGAGCGTGCAGCGCTTGCTGCTCAATTAGCTGTCGGGATGGATCTCTTCGTAAGCGATGGATTTGGCGCAGTGCACCGTAAGCATGCCTCGGTCTATGACATCGCCAAGATTCTTCCTAGTGCAGCTGGTTTTCTCGTTGCCGCAGAGATTGATGTTCTGAAGAAGCTCACCGAGAATCCACAACGCCCGTATGGCGTAGTACTTGGTGGCGCAAAGGTCTCCGACAAAATCGGAGTTATCAAGAACCTGCTCGGTAAGGTAAATGTTCTCGCCATCGGTGGAGGAATGCTCTTTACCTTCCTAGCTGCCGAGGGGCACGAGATTGGAAAGTCGCTTGTCGAAGTTGAAATGCTAGATGATGTTAAAAAATTGATGAAGGAAGCCAAAGAACTTGGAGTCGAACTCCTGCTTCCAACAGAT
This sequence comes from uncultured Actinomycetes bacterium, assembly GCA_903867285.1. Lineage (GTDB taxonomy): Bacteria > Actinomycetota > Actinomycetes > Nanopelagicales > Nanopelagicaceae > PALSA-747. The sequence goes on from CAIPQX010000048.1 coordinate 9,531, forward strand.
ATCGTTGTAGCACCCGCCTTCGCAGCCGATTCCACTCCGACTCTAGTGAGCGCATATTCGATTCCAGCGGATCAAATTGGCCTTGATATTGGCCCAGATAGCGCTGCCGCATTTGGCGCTGCGATCGAAAAGTGCCATACCGTATTCTGGAATGGTCCCATGGGAGTCTTTGAATTTCCCAACTTCGCGCATGGCACAAAGGTCGTTGCAGAAAGCCTGACAAAGGTGCAGGGAATCTCTGTTGTTGGCGGGGGAGACTCTGCCGCCGCAGTTCGTGCACTTGGATTTAGCGATAACCAATTTGGTTATATTTCTACCGGCGGTGGCGCGTCATTAGAGTACTTAGAAGGTAAACCACTCCCAGGGATTGAGGTTTTAAATCATGCGTAAGCCACTGATCGCGGGAAACTGGAAGATGAATCTCAATCATCTCGAAGCCATAGCAGTAACTCAAAAGCTTTCGTACTCACTGGAAGAGAAAGATTACGATGCCGTTGATGTGGCGATCTTCCCTCCCTTCACCGATATTCGATCGGTGCAGACCTTGATTGATGGAGACCGTTTACGTCTGACCTATGGAGCGCAAGATCTCTCACCTGATGTATCTGGCGCATTTACCGGTGATATCTCCGGTTCGATGTTAGGAAAGTTGGGATGCACCTATGTTCTCGTCGGCCACTCTGAGCGCCGCACGATTCACGGGGAGAGCAGCGCACTTGTTGCATCGAAAGCCAAGGCTGCGCTTACCAATGAGATGATTCCGATTCTCTGCATCGGAGAAGATCTTGCTATCCGTGAATCTGGCAAGCAGGTCGAATTTGTGGTCAATCAATTGACCGAATCACTTCACGGATTACATAAACCAGATCTCAAGAAGGTTGTCTTCGCCTACGAACCCGTCTGGGCTATCGGCACCGGCAAGACGGCAACCCCCGCAGATGCCCAAGAGGTCTGCGCGGCGATTCGCGAAGCGCTCCGCTCCATCGGTAGCGATGAGATCGCGGCTGCAGCTCGAATCCTCTACGGCGGCTCGGTGAAGTCCGCAAATATCATCGATATTATGCGCGAAGGCGATGTTGATGGCGTCCTCGTCGGAGGAGCAAGCCTTGATCCTGAGGAATTTGCCCGAATCGCCAAGTTCCACCGCGCGGTGACCGCCTAATTAGACGCTATCCTTAGCGCCTGGCTCGAAAGAGTCTAAAATGACCCTTATCGAGTTCATCCCACCCTGCCACTTGCAGGCTTGGATTAGTAGGAAATAAAAGGAGCCTGACCGTGGTTTTAGCGTTATCAATCCTTCTGGTGATTACCAGCGTTCTGATGATCCTTCTCGTTCTGCTCCACAAGGGCAAGGGCAGTGGACTTTCTGACCTCTTTGGCGGCGGAATCTCCTCCAACTATGGCGGCTCATCAGTCGTTGAGAAGAATCTAGATCGCATCACCATCGTCGTTGGTGGTCTCTGGTTCGCCGGGGTAGTAACCCTGAGTCTTTACCTCAAGTAATAATTTATATTCTCGCATAAGAAAATTTAGAGGGAGCAAAAATGGCAGGAAGTGCAATCCGCGGAAGTCGCGTCGGTGCCGGCCCCATGGGCGAGGCAGAGCGTGGCGAGGCGATAGCTCGCTTTCGTGTTTCTTATTGGTGCGCCAATGGCCATGAGACCCGCCCCTCCTTTGCCGAAGATGGCACTGTCACAATCCCTAACGAGTGGGATTGCCCGCGCTGCGGTTATCCAGCGGGCTTAGATAAAGATAAGCCGCCGCTACCTGTAAAGAATGAGCCATACAAGACCCACTTGGCTTACGTTAAAGAGCGTCGCAGCGAGGCAGAAGCCGCGAAGATCCTGGGCGATGCTTTATCAAAATTGCGCGGCGACGACTAAATCTTCGCTAGCTCTACGAGCAAGGCCTGCAATCCAGCTTTCCGCTTTTTGAGGTGGATGCGTAACAACGGAAATTTACGATCCGATAACGCCTGACCATCCCCAAGTGCCTGCGCCATCAGCAAGGTATGAAATGAGAAATTCTGATGAGGGATCGCCAGATCACCTTCGTTCTCCCCGGTGATTTGTAGGAACGCGCCGTTATGTTGTCCGCCCTTATGAAATTGACCGGTGGAATGTAGAAAACGTGGACCCCAACCAAAGGTTGTGCCCTTGCCGCTCGCGCGCGCTACCAGCTCACGAAGATCTGGCGCTTGGTGATCAATGCCGCGCGCCAGGTAAGCCATGATCGCGATGTAGTGACTGGAATGCGCAAAGAAGTCTTGCAGTTGGCCCGCAAGATCTTCCGCCTTTGATGAACTGTAAACCGCAATTAGGTCGTTCTCGAAGGTGGCTTGGAAATGCGGCACCTTTCCATCGTTCCACGTTGAAAGGAGGGCGCCGGTCCGCTCTTTCGCCTCTGTAACATTTGGTTGATTAAATGGGTCGACAGCAAGGCTGTAACTCAGGAGCGCGGTTACCCACTCCCACACGATAAATTGTTCGCCGAGCGTTCCGAGAACCGTGAGATCTGCTCCGGTTCCGGCTTGAAAACCAATCTTGAGAGCGGCTCCTGCGATATCTGCACTCTCCGATTCAATAGCGATGGGAAGGCGTCCCGTTTGATTCTTTCCAGTGGACTCAGCAACAAGCTGCTCGATCCAGTCAGAGATCCCAGGCAGATCTGAACCTGCGTCAAAGAATGCAACGTTCTGTTCACCCTTGTCGAATATGGTGGCGGCAACCTGCACAGCGACCGAATCGGCCTTTACGAAAGTTTCCGCAGCAGCGGCCGCATCATCGATCAAGATCGAAACATCTACGCCAATTAAAGCAGCAGGAACTAAACCAAATGCGGAGAGTGCGCTGTAACGGCCTCCAACGTTGGGATCGGCATTTATTACACGCAGACCATCGGCGCGCGCCGATTTATCAAGGGGAGAGCCTGGGTCTGTGACGATGACAAAGTGTTCTGCCGGGTTAAGCCCAGCATCTTGGAATATCTTGGTAAAAAAAGCCTTATGCGAAGCGGTCTCGATGGTAGATCCAGATTTGGAACCAACGACGACGAGGCTATGTACGAGATCAGAGGGAATCGCGGCCTTGATCTGATCAGGATCGGTTGTATCCAAAACGGTGAGGTTTTTGTTGTAAGTCTTTGCGATTACTTCCGGGGCGAGTGAAGAGCCACCCATCCCAGCGAGCACGATTGTCGAGATCTCTTTGGTGCGGGCCCATGCAGTGAGGGCATCGAGTTCTGGGAGCAAGGCGCGCGAAGATGTCGGAAGGTCGATCCAATTTAAGCGGACGGCTGCTTCGGCTTGCGCCTCTGGACCCCACAAAGTGTGATCCTTGGCCGCTAAGCGAGACAGTATCTCGTTAAGGGAATTCTTTGTTGCCATAGTGGCAAGTTTTAAAGCAGGACCGGAAACAGTAATCATTTAGGAAACCGCACTCACATTGTCTAGTAGTTCTTGCCAGGCATCGGCAAATTTCTTCACTCCATCTACTTCAAGAAACTCAACCACATCAGCGAGATCTATGCCAGCAGCATGGAGCGCTGCGAAGTGAGCGTGTGCTCCGGCAATCGCCGGAGTGATCGTGTCGCCTCGAACCGCACCATGTGCGCGGACTTCATTCAGCGTTGCTTCTGGCATGGTGTTTACACAATGTGGCGCGATGAGTTCAATGACATACCGGGTGGGGTCGTAGGCCTTGTCTTTGACGCCGGTTGAAGCCCAGAGTGGCCGTTGTTGATTTGCTCCGTGCTCGACCAGCGCCTGCCAACGCGGCGAAGAGATGACAGAAAGGTATGCCTCGTATGCGAGGACCGCATTTGCAATGGCAGAGGCGCCACGCAGCGGTGAGTGTGGGGCAATCGCGTCAAGGCGCTTATCAATTTCGGTATCGAGCCGAGATACAAAGAAAGATGCCAC
>CAIPQX010000049.1 GCA_903867285.1 uncultured Actinomycetes bacterium
AGGGCCAGGCAATCGAGAGAGTAGATCTCGGTCGGGGTGAGAAGTACTTCGCCGAGGGATCTTCCAAACTCTGCGAGGTGAAGGTCCAATGACAGGTTCTGCGTTTTGAGGATATGGCGAACCAGCGAATAACCGTTGGCATGTAAACCAGATGCCGGCATCGCAATGATTACATCACCCTCGCGCACCAGGTGTTCGCCTAATAAATTTTCATAATCAACAGCGCCGGTTGCTGCACCTGCAATATCAAACTCATCTTCAGCTAAAAGACCGGGGTGTTCTGCGGTCTCACCGCCGACAAGTGCGGTTCCAGCTTTTTGGCAACCGATGGCGATGCCTTGCACGATCTCTGCGATCCGCTCTGGAAAAACTTTTCCAACTGCAATGTAATCGGTCATGAAGAGCGGTTCTGCGCCGCAGACAACTAAATCATCAACGACCATTGCAACTAGATCTTCACCAATGGTGTCATACTTTCCAAGTAGGCGAGCAATCTCGGTCTTGGTGCCAACGCCATCTGTGGACGTGGCAAGCAGTGGGCGATTGAATTTCTTAAGAGCAGAGATATCGAACAACCCAGCAAAGCCGCCGATCTCACCCACGACTTCTGGACGACGCGCCTTTGCCAGATGCGCCTTCATTAATTCGACTGCGCGATCACCTGCTTCAATATCAACGCCAGCAGCTTCGTAAGAAGTCATTCGAAGCGACTTACAATCTCGAGTAGATTCTTTCCGGCAGATAAGTCAGCGGGGATATCGATCGGATATTCGCCGCTGAAACACGCTGTACATAACTTTGACTCTGCGATCGTTGTGGCTTCGACTAGACCTTCCATAGAAACATAACCCAACGAATCTGCACCGATAGAGCGGCGCACCTCTTCAACTTCAAGTCCCGCAGCAATAAGTTCGGCGCGCGATGCAAAGTCGATACCGTAATAACACGGCCACTTAACTGGTGGAGAAGATATGCGGACGTGAATTTCCAGGGCGCCAGCCTCACGCAACATGCGAATCAGCGCTCGCTGCGTATTTCCCCGAACAATTGAATCATCGACAACAACGATGCGCTTACCTTCGATGACATCGCGCAGTGGATTGAGCTTCAGGCGAATTCCGAGCTGACGAATCGTCTGACTGGGTTGAATAAATGTGCGACCTACGTATGAATTCTTGACGAGGCCAGCGCCATATGGAATACCCGATTCTTGAGCGTAGCCAACGGCTGCCGGGGTTCCTGATTCGGGTACAGGAATAACCAGATCTGCAACTACCGGATGTTCTCGTGCCAACTGTGCGCCCAAAGCCACGCGGGTAGTGTGAACATTGCGGCCGGCGATCGATGTATCGGGGCGGGCCAAGTAAACATATTCGAAGATGCAACCCTTCGGTTCCGGGGTCGCCCACTTCGTGGAACGTAGTCCATTCTCGTCAATCGCAATAAATTCACCGCATTCAACTTCACGGACAAAGGCCGCGCCAACAATATCGAGTGCCGCCGATTCAGAGGCAACCACCCAACCGTGATCGAGTTTTCCAATAACAAGTGGGCGTACACCATTGCGATCGCGCGCGGCATACAAGGTGTGTTCATCCATGAAGACGAGTGAGAACGCGCCTTTGAGAAGCGGTAAGACAGCGAGTGCTGAACTCTCAAAATTCTTGCCGTTCTGCGCCGCGATCAAAGCAGTCATGATCTCGGTATCCGTGGTGGCGTTCATATCGTTATCGCTCTTAGGGGCGAGTTTTGCCAGTGCCTCAGCGAGATCACCAGTGTTCGTTAAATTTCCGTTGTGGGCCAGGGCGAGCGTTCCGTGATCGGTAGAGCGCAGAGTTGGTTGCGCATTTGCCCAGGTTGATGATCCGGTGGTGGAGTAACGACAATGTCCGATTGCCAATTTTCCGGTGAGGGTTTTTAAATCGGCTTCGGTAAATACTTGAGAGACCAGACCCATATCTTTATAAACAACGATGCGCTTTCCATCTGATGTTGCGATTCCAGCGGACTCTTGCCCACGGTGTTGTAGGGCGTAGAGACCATAAAAAGTTAATTTGGCGACCTCTTCATCAGGTGCCCATACTCCAAAGACTCCGCATTCATCTTGCGGACCTTTTTCCGCGGCGAAGGTCTCGAAGGTGAGTTTCCCGTCGGGGCGCTTTGTCACTCTGCAATCCTAATTGTCTGCGCGGCCAGCTGAAACAACAGCGATAGATCGGAGCGCTCTCCGCTGGCGGTGATCCGTCCGTCGTTGATTCCATCTGACCATTCCAATGATCCATCGATCAACGCGATAAATTCGTCGGCTCCCATTTCAACAACATTGGGCGGAGTTCCGCGGGTGTGCTTTGGACCCTCGCAACATTGAATGGCGGCGTATGGAGGGATCCGCAGTTCGACGGCGTGACCGGGTGCTAACTGACTGATCTGATCCAGCAGCGCTTTGACCTGGGAGAGGACTAGGGGATCGCGCGCCATCATCAACCCTTAACCGAAGAGCCTGGGCAGGGTCTCGGTGTGAGCCCGACGGAGTTCGGCAAGTGGAATTGCAGCGCCGTTAATTGTGAGTGCATCGCCGCCCGATTTTCCGATGGGATGAAAGGGGATCTCGCAATCTTTTGCTAATGCGCGGAGCGCCTCGAAATTCTTTGGATCTACCGTAACCAGGATGCGTCCTGG
>CAIPQX010000050.1 GCA_903867285.1 uncultured Actinomycetes bacterium
CGTTCCAACCCAGGGTGATCTTTAAGGAACTGTGTGACGGAAGGTCGATCGATGTACGCCAAGTCGAGCAGAGCCCATCCAATTGCCTTGGCTACCCTGAAGGTGTGGTCGTCTGCGTGGTCTTGGCAGTAACGCAGCAGCAATGAAACATCAGTTTCAGTCTTCCGTCCGCGTTGATGTTGGATTGCAGCTCGCACCAGCCAAATATCATCGCTCTTGTTCCACTTATTCATCAGGGGGAGCAGACTGAAACGAACGGTCAGCGGTGAGACAACTGCGTTACCCAAACTATCGACCGTATCCCACCAGGGTTTATGAGTTAGCAGGTATTCGCCATGTTTAATGAGAAAGTTTTTATCAAGATGAATGTTGAAAGTTGAGAGCAGGTCGCAGGCGGCATATTGATATTCGCGCTCTTCCATCCCCCAAAGTGAACGGGCGGTCTTACCTAATTGCTCCGAAGTTGGCTCAGGAGCTTTCTTGTAAATGCTCTTGAGTGCTTCTCTGCGGATCGGCGTTCGGATGCCAAGAAAAGGCGCGATATCTTTCATATACCGTTGCATATCTGAGGCATAGGTTCGGTTCTTTAGCGTTGGCAAAACGGCTGTGACCTCATCGAGAATATAACTCTGGAAACCCATGGCGATCCTTATATGTGCGGGAAGAAGCCTCTAATGGACTGCACGATCATTTCAACCGCAATTGCCGCAACTAAGAGACCGGCAACGCGAGTAACGATGGTGATTCCAGATTCCTTGATCAGACTCAAGATACCAGTCGAAAACATCAAGATGAATCCTATGATTACGTGGACCATGATGATCGCGGCAGCCAGGCTGAATTTTGCTTGTACGGAATGTGCATAGTGCACGTAAAGCATTGTTGTAACGATTCCACCAGGACCAGCCAACATGGGAGTACCGATGGGAACCATCGCAATATTCACCGCATCATTTTGCGCGGCTTCGCCGCCCACCTTGCCCGTTAGACATTCCATGGCAATCAAGAAGAGAAGGAATCCACCTGCTCCTTGCAGCGCGAAGAGCGAAATGTGCAGATAGCTGAGAATCACTTGGCCAAAGAGCGCGAAGACAACGATGATGATGAGTGAAGAGGTTGCTCCTTGCCAGGCCAGTTTTACCTGCTCCTTCTTGGCACGTCCCGCGACAAGTGAGAGAAAGATTGGAAGAGCCGCGATGGGGTCCAAGATGACAAAGAGGGTCACAAAGGCTTGGATTCCAAAGGTCAACGCTGATACCGATGCAAGGCTATTCATAGGTCCAATCTTCTCATGGGAAGATGAATTACACTTCACTCGTGGCGATAGAGCGGGGCACCCCCAACGAACAGGGCTGGCGAAAACTGGTACGGCGACCTGATGCAGGCCATCTAGGGGAGAATTTTCCCACTGAAAGTGCGCCGTTACTCGTTCTGCATCATCTCTCTGATCTGCATGTCTGCGATACGCAATCCCCGCTGCGACCAGAGTTCTTAGACCGTTGGGGAGATGCCGACAGCCCCATCCATGAAATTGTGGGCATTATCGGTACGTACCGAGCTCACTCCATTCTCACAACTCAGGTAGTAGAGGCGATGGTTCTCGCGCTTAATAAGGTTACAAGTGGACCACTGTCAGGGCATCCGGTGGATGCTGCGATTGTTACTGGTGACACCACTGACAATGCGCAAGTTAACGAAGTCGATTGGTATATCACGCTTCTCGATGGTGGAGAGGTGGTTCCAGATTCTGGTGCCGGCGATCGGTACGAAGGCGTCATGGATGACAATCCAGATAGTTATGACACTAAGTATTGGCACCCCCACGGGACCCCGGCAGGGAAAGTGGATGATGATGCTCGGGCAAAGTATGGATTCCCGACCATCCCAGGTTTATTAGATGATGTTCGTAAAGCATTTATAGCGACTGGTTTGAAATTCCCTTGGTATGCGGTGCATGGCAACCATGATGC
>CAIPQX010000051.1 GCA_903867285.1 uncultured Actinomycetes bacterium
CATCCATAATTGCATGTGAGGTTGCTTCGTCGGTCTCTGGACCAAAATTCATTGTTCCCAAACAGAGTTGACTTACTGATAGTCCGGAGCGGCCCAGATTCTTATATTTCATTTCCACTGCAAGCTCGATTCAGTAGTGGCCGAAATTGTCAGCCTTCAGGTAATAATAGCCCCAACTTTGTCACTTGGCCGAAATCCGCGAAGTTGACGATGGTACAAGGCCGCTAGCGAAACTCGTTGATTGATCCCTTCCGATTGCGTTACCTCTAATTTTTTTGCGAGTCTGCTAATCGCGTTCTCGACAGCGTTTACCGAGACGCCTCTAGCCTTCGACATTTGGATATTTGAAAATCCCATTGAAATCTCGCGCAGGAGTTCCACTTGGTTATTTGTGAGGTGAGAGCGATTGTTAAGTTGAACCGTTGAGAAGTGGAATTCATCTCCTTTTCGCACCCTATTGTGGGCCGCCTCGATCAAGATCGAGCGTAACTGCGCTAGGTCCTTAACCTCAGATTTGATTACTAGCGATGAATCGCGAGGGGCTTCCTCATGATTTATTCCGGCCATGCGCTGATCGAAGTGAGAGGTGAGAAAAACTAACCCCATATTGGGAAATTTCAGCCGTAATGAAAAAGCGAGATCAAAGCTATGAGCGGAGCCGTTATGGTCGATATCAATTATCGTGACATCGGGCGCATCTACGTGAAAATCCAACTCAAACTTCTGCGCTTCCCCTGTTATCTGCGGGAGCTCAAACCCCAGCCTGACCAGGCTATCTGCCAGGAGGGCATTAAATAGCGAATCATTGCCAAGCAGTAGAACTCTTACCCGACGAGGCATGGCCCCCCCCTTTTTTTTCATCTCGTGGGATAACCCTGACATAAGATCTCAACGCGCGCGAGACGAAAATCACATAAAACTCTCCTGATTCAGGAGGCCAAACCTGCGGAGTTCCATTTGGCGTGTGGCTAACCCGACAAAGCCCAAAGCTCTAGTGGGGTGACCACACGCCAAAAAAGCGGCGGTGCGGTTACCCTCACAGTTGGTGACTCACGAATTGTGAGCCTCTGCACCCCACATTAACTTCCCGATATGAAAATCATTAGGCAGCGAACTGGGCGCATCTTTTCAATCGTACTTGTCGCGTTAACTCTCTTGCCTACTCTGCTTGCAACGCTGCTCGGCTTTCACTTGAGCGTTGTCACTTCAGGCAGCATGCGCCCCACCATAAAGCCGGGAGACGTGGTCCTCACTAAGTACGAGAGCGTTAGCTCTCTGAAAGTCGGAGATGTCATTCTCTATTTCAATACCAAACTAGGTACCGAAGTCGCCCACCGCATTGCGAGTATTCAGGTGAGGGCCGATCAACTCACGGTTACCACCAAAGGTGATGCTAATCCCGTAACTGATACCCCAGTTACCTTCAATCAAAGCATGCCAATTCCCGTGGCTAAATTTGTTCTTCCAAAAATTGGGTACGTGCTCATAAACCTGACCGGCAAACTCGGCAAATATGGCTTTGCACTCTTCGCAATCTTGGCGATTATGAATCTGACCTACCGGTCGATGAAGTCCAAGTCGAAGGCTGATCCCGAAATAAAGAGCGTTCCGCAAGAAGCAACTTCTCAAGGAGGTGACTCTTAGGGACACCTGGCTTGCAGATTTAGAGATTCAAAATTACAACAACCAACTACTACAAAACAGGAGTTAAATTGAAACTATCCACCTTGTTCGTCGGAAAGAGCTCTGCTCAAATTTTCCGCATGATGTTAATACCTAGCGCTGGAATCTTGGGTATCGCCCTTGTCACCGGCGTCACCTCTGCAAACCTCACCGCTGTTGGTACCAACCCCACAGCGCAGAGCATTGCATCAGGTTCGCTCAACCTCACCCTGGCCAACTCAACCGCAACAAGCGAGACCGCTGGCTTCTCCTCAACGACCCCGATTGCCGGAATGGTTCCTGGTGATGTTCAGTACCGTTATATCGATTTGAAGCAAGGCGCCACACAAGGCACCGCTCTCTTGCCAACACTTGCGCTAAGTGCAACGGGCGACACCTCGCTGACTAGCGATAACGTACGCGGTATTCAATTCACTGTGAATAATTGCACAGTTGCTTGGACATTTGTCAATGCAACTTCAGCAAGCACCTGCAGTGGCACACAGTCCGTTGTTCTCGCATCAACTGGTGGATACACACTTCGTACCGCACAGGCGCTTACCAACTTCAACCTGGCGCAGAACACAACCAACTTCCTCCAGATCATCATGACTCTGCCTGCCAACACCACAAACAATGAGACCACCACAAATGCTGGAACTCCTGTTGTTACAAATGGCGCTCAGACCATCACCGCTGTTCAGGCGAAAACAGTTGCTAATGCAGCTGTTTCCTTCACCATGTCTTCAACCGATGCCGCTCAATTGGCTGTTGGTGAATACTTCTCCGTAGCTGGCTTCACCGGAACTTCAATTGGTTTCAATGGTGCCTACCACGTGCTTACCTCTTCAGGTACAACCGTTACGGCTACTCCTGTTGTTGACACAATTACCAACACTTCTGCCGCATCAGCACAAACTGTTGCAGCGACAGAACCAACAATTCAGAGTCAGACAGCTGCCGCAACTTTTACTTTCACCGAGCAGCAGCGCACCGCCACGACGACTAACGGATAGTTAGTAGTCGTTTACACACCATGAGCAATCTAAAGCAAGGTCTCTCCTTAACGGGAGGGGCCTTGCTTTACTCTTTTCTCCTCCTTCTTGCTGCAAGTCTCGGTCTCTCCTTAGTTACATCATCCGCTGACGCCAGCGTCATAGCTCAGGCTTCAAATCGAACCACCCAATCAGTTGCCTCGGGAAAATTGAGCATGACTGCTTCCTCAGATGGAACAAGTGCCGGTTGGTCAACCTCGATAGTAAATATGGCTCCGGGTGACATCCAATATCGCTACATTAATTTCACGCAGGGAACGGGTGGTGCAACAAGCCCCAACCTTACGATCACTGATTCAACCCCAACACTTCTCAGCACAGATGCCAGCCGGGGACTTATTCTCACTCTTAAATCTTGTACCCGAGCGTGGACTTACACAATAGGTAGTTCTACCGTCGGCACTTGCGGAGGAACATCAACGACAATATTTGGAGATTCGTTATCCAATTTGCGCGGGACAAATCCTTTTGGCATTAACACCGCTGCCAATTCGACAACATACTTGCAACTGGAATTCCAGATAGACCTGATCGATGCAGAATCAGTAACCGATGGTCAAACACCCGTAGTTTCTCCAACGACCGCACCTTCGATCCAAGGATTAACGGCTACGCTCATATTTGCGGTAACTGAAAACCAGCGTGCTGCGGTTAAGACAAACCAGTGATGGTCGCATTCAATTCGTTCGGCAAGATATTTGTAGCATTACAACTATCTTGCCTAATGATTACTGGAACCTGCAACGCAAGCTTGGTCGCGGCAACCAACGGCACTCCCACTGTTGGATCTGGCACTATTTCCGCAGTTATTGTTGCGACAAGTGGCACCGCCAACAGCAAAACTGCTTTCTCGATAGGTCAGGCAAACACGACTTCGGGAAACTTTGCTTCACTTGTTAACTTCGGCACCATCCCCTTAGCGAGCGAGACCTTGACAGTGACCAGAAATGGAGGAGGCTCGGTTTCGGTTCTTAGCTTGCAGTACTGCACGGGAACGTGGAACGAAACGACCGGAGTTTGCAGCACGGGGGCAATTACTATTCTGACAGTTCCTGCTGGTACAACTGCGGTGAGTCAGTTGATTGCGCTACCTATGGCAGCGGGTGCCAGTTGGCGTTTGCGCCTAACCTCTTCGCAGACGGGGCAATCAGTTCTATTGTCAGTTACAGTCACTACTTCTAACGATGTAAATACGACAAAAAATAGCTAGCCACCCCCATGCAGTCTCGCACTTCAGAGTTTGCTGGGAATTCATCTGACGGCTCGCCTGCCTCCACGAGGTACATGGCAAGGCTTAATCGCTCTGTGCTTTATTGTTCAGGTATGTCAGCGCTCACCGTCGAAGAAGTAAAATCTCGTTGGAACGAGGTGCTCGACGCCGTGCTCGAAACAGATCGCATCGCATGGCTGGCTTTCTTTGATGCGCGCATAGTCTCCGTTGATGCCGGAGTCTTAATCATCAACTTCAGCGACGCCCAGAAATTTGGCGGAGATCACAACTTTTCTATGGCCCGCAATCCGCGCCATCTCGCGCTCCTACAAGAGAAGATCCAAGAGGTGTTCGAAGAGCCGCTTGAGGTTCTCGAAGTATGAAACGCGCGATATTGGCTATCGCCGTAGCGCTGGCGCTGGTTGGCAATGTGGCATCGGCTGTTACGACTCCCGCCAAGATTGATGCACTTGGGCCGGGCACTCGGATCCACGGTATGGATATCAGTTATTACCAGCATCCGGGTAACGCTGCTATCAACTTCAAGAAGATGTATGCCGCTGGAATTCGTTTTGTGATCATCAAGGGCGGCGACACCATCGATGCTTATGACGCGCAGGCCGTTAAATATATGGTTCCAGACCGCAAGGCTGCCCAAGCAGCCAATATCTACACCTCGTTTTATTACTTTGCCACCCTCCCCAACGCCAGCGACACGGCGACGGTAATCAAGGATGCTAAGGCGCAGGCGCAGAAAGTTATCTGGCGGATCGCTGCACTCGGTGGTTATGGAAGACGCGATTTGCCAGTCGCCCTCGATTTAGAGAAGAACTGCATTCTCGTCACAAATGGTAATTGCTCCCGCTATGCGTCGAATGCAAATGTCACGCTCTGGGCTCTGACCTGGCTGGAAACAGTCGCCGCGGCTACCAAACGCAAGCCCTTTGTTTATAGCTATCCCCAGTTCCTCGAAACTGCCATGTCCCGCTCGGCGGCCCTGCGCCAATATCCCCTCTGGCTCGCCCATTATTCAATCAATCCCGCAATTAGCACTGCTCAACCCAATGCAAAGACGGTCGGTTGCTATGCCGATTCATGGACCAATCAAGATTGCACAACGCAATGGCAGATCTGGCAGTACACATCGTGTGGAATCGCAGGTAAGTATGGAGTGCCGGGAACCCGCGTGGATCTCAATGTCTTCTTCGGTAATAACAACGACTTCCTAAAATTGGTTCGTGGGCTCTGGCAACCCGATAATTCGGAGATGCTGCCCTTTAATGAGCCGACAGCAATCTCGATTACCGCGCAATCGGCTCTCACCAGTAATGATCCAGTGCTCTTCTATGTCAACGTGGTCCGTCCCGATGGCACACCTGTTGTGACCGGAGGGGTGACGTATGTACCCGCTTCGACGATGATGAGCCCTGGAATTCAATCAATCACTCGTAATTCATCTGGATCGTGGCTTATTAAAATTACTAAAATCCCCGCTGGCACATATGTCGGCACGATAAATTTCACCGACCCCAGCGGCACGGAAGCTGCCGCGCAGATACCGGTGCTATTTACAGTGACCGAAGCCCCCTCCCCGACACCTAGTCCAATAAATACTGGTCCTGCAAAACCTTCTCCAACTCCTTCCCCGAAACCAAAGCCGGTCGACTCCTGTGCGGGGCAAATCCGTAATTAAAGTAGGCTTAACCCATGTCGAGAATATTGGTAACTGGCGGAGCAGGTTATGTTGGATCAACTGCAGTAGCACTCTTAGTCGAGCGCGGATATGAAGTCGTCGTCTTCGATGATCTCTCCATGGGCCATGCCGATGCCGTCGATCCCCGTGCGACCTTTGTCGAGGGTTCGCTCTTAGATCCAGATGCGCTGCGCAATGCGCTAGCCGGGTGCGAGGCAGTCATTCACTTTGCAGGCAAGTCACTTGTCGGCGAATCAGTGGAAAAGCCCGATCTTTATCACCACGTCAATGTCGATGGCACCCAGAATCTTCTGGACGCGATGGCCATTCACGGTATCGATCGCATCGTGTTCTCTTCATCGGCCGCCACCTATGGTCAGCCCGTTGATGATCCCATTACAGAAGAGTCGCTTGCCGCTCCAACTAATCCTTACGGTGCATCAAAGTTGGCTATCGATAAGATGATTAGCGCTAGCGGTATCAGCGCCATCTCACTTCGCTATTTCAACGTTGCCGGAGCCTACGAATCATCGAATGGTTGGTTAGCCGAACGCCACAACCCAGAGACGCACTTAATTCCGCTGGTTCTGCGCGCTACAGAAGCAAACCCGCTCAAAATATTCGGCACCGATTGGGATACCAAAGATGGAACCTGCATCCGCGATTATGTGCATGTTGTTGATTTAATCGAAGCACATATATTGGCCCTCGGCGCTCTTAAGCCCCACGTGCACGAGATCGTAAACTTAGGTAGCGGCGGAGGTTATTCAGTACGCGAAGTTATCTCGGTTGCAACCAAGGTATTGGGGCGCGCCGTTCCAGCGGTTGAAAGTCCACGTCGCGCCGGAGATCCCGGCACTCTGGTCGCGTCAATCGTTAAAGCGAAATCTCTTCTCGGATGGCAACCCACCCGAGATCTCGAGACGATGATCAGCGATACAGTTAAATCGCAGGATCGATAGAGCGAACTTCAACTCCACCTATTGCGTTAAGCACTTCTAGTAGGTCCGTCGGATCGTTACCAGGGATCGAAACCGTTATATCGTCGACTCCCTTTCCATCTTCGGTGCGCACAGTTACGAGCGAGCGAATATCTCCGCCAGCAAATCCGATAGCTGATGCAACCGCACCCAGCGAACCAGGGCGATCTGGGAGTGCAATCTGCAATTTGAACATAGCCACTTTTATACCGTCACAATCGAGTCGCCAGTTATGGCAACCTTGTAAGTAGGAAGTGGTGTTGGAGCTGGGCCACCAAGCACCGCGCCGCCGTTGGCTACATCAAATGCACTACCGTGGCACGGACAATCGAGACTATGCGCCGCCGTGTTGTAACCGAGTGTGCAACCTTGGTGGGTGCAGATTGCTGAATAGGCAAAGACTCCAACTTTGGTTCTGAATAAGAATGCGGGATTCCCATCCGGTGCGGTGAACTGCATATTAGAACCGACAGGGAACGCCGATAAAGCCACGATCTTATTTCCAGATTTTGGAACCGGAATAGGCTTCTTGAAATTTCCAGCAGCGAGCGCAGCAATAACTGCCGTGGTACCAACGCCAATGATGCGCATAACTTCGCGACGATCTGCCAAATTAGGAATTGGACTCTTGCGCGCCTTGCCGCCGGTCTCTTTGCGAACTAGGAAGAAGAGCGCGATCCACATGACGAGGTAGGCGGTATCTGATCCCAGGAAATAAGGGTGTACATGCCAGGTAACCGACAACCACAAAATGGTTGAAACTCCTGCGCCGGCGATGATGGCGGCTTGCAGCGCGACTCCGCTAAGAACTGCTAATCCAATGGCGATTTCACCGAGCAGGATCATCCAGCCCGCGAGCGCGGCGTGGGAGATCATGTGCTTCAAGATGAAGGAGAGTGGAGAGTTCTTGGCGAATCCAGTGATTTGAGCACCGATATAGCCCGGGGATGCTTGGTTGAAGAATTGAGCGTCAGATGCCTTCTGCAGGCCGCCATAGAGCCAGGTGGCGCCGAGCATGAGACGGAGTACCCGTGTGCCTGTTGATTGTATGCGCCACGTTTCGGCGGTAGAAAAGCGAGCCATGATGTCCCTTCGGTATCCGCTGAGCATACCGACCCAACCTTAAAAAACTCGGTTGGACTAAAGCTCCCTGACTTGGACTCGAACCAAGAACCTGTCGATTAACAGTCGACTGCTCTGCCAATTGAGCTATCAGGGAATATTTGGCACCTAGAGAGG
>CAIPQX010000052.1 GCA_903867285.1 uncultured Actinomycetes bacterium
AACTAACCAATCGGGTCGCAGAGGCCTGATAGACCAATCAACGGCGCTATGTTCTTTAGCTAGCTGCAACTCTAAGAGCGACTCGCAGAGCGGTCCAAGCCCCACTCTTTCGCACCCTGCTATCCGACCACCGAGTTCGGTATCGAAGAGAAATTTTGGATAGATACCCAATTCGCGCAGACATGGCAGATCTTGGGTGCTGGCGTGAATGATCCATTCACACTCTTTAAATGCCTCATCCATCTCTCTCCAGAGATCAGGATCGCCGACACCGATGGGATCAATTAAATGCAATCCGCCACCGCGTCGAAATATCTGAATCAGATAGGCGCGCTGGCTGTAGCGATATCCAGATGCTCGCTCGGCATCAATTGCAATCGGGCCTGAACCACCCTTGAGAGCGGAAAGCGCTGCTAGAAAACCATCGCGATCCACAATGAGTTCGGGCAAGCCCGATCGGGGAGCAAGTAAGGGTTCAGACATGAGGGGAATCTATTACGACGTAATGTTGCTGCGAGTGATGGGAGTGACGCCTTCGGGAATGGGTTCCAATCCCGCGCTGTGTTCCAAGAGATCTAACCAGGCGCGCACATGATCGGCGATCGCTTCGGAATCTGTCGGAGTCCAAGAAGCTCTAACCTCTAATTCGGAATCATCTTCTCGCTCATCGAGAGTTCCAAAGGAGGCGCTTGCTACGCGAGTGACCGTGCCGCTGGGTTGCACATAGGCGCAGTGGAATTTTTCGAGAGATTCGATGAGCCAGCTCCAACCCACATTGGCAACCATCGGATCTGAAGCCATTTCATGATCGACTGCTGCGCGAACAAAAGTGACACAACGAAAATTTCCACCCCACCCCTCTTGTCCTGCCGGGTCGTGAAGCAGTACGAAGCGGGCAGTAGCAACATCATCATCGGTATCGGCGGTCATTGCGAAGGCGAAGGGAGCGAGCTTTTGCGGAGCGGGGATCTCCTCGAGAATCAATTCGCTGCGTGCGGAGATGGCGCGAATATCCGCCACAATTTCCTCAAAATTCTTCGTGCCGGCCATGGGATAAGGGTAATTAGCGGAGCAATTAAAGGTGGGAAGGCGCGAGCCGGTAGTGCAGGAAAAGGCCCCCATCTACTTCCTGGCGCGAGATTTCAATCCCGTTCTCCGTCAACTGCAAGATATCAATGGGGTTTTCGCCGCCCGGAATCGCTGAGATGCTGAGATAAATCTCGGTGATTAATCCTTGTGCGATGGCCGCAACGATCAGGGCCGGACCGGCTTCGATGAGTAGATCCCCATATGTGCTGACCGCCTTCGAAATTGCATCGGCCAGTGGCAGCTCCCAAGCTTGGGCTACCGGGTTCTTTGCAACCTGGTCCGGCAGAGGGCGATGCGTCAGAACTATCAGGGGTAGCGGTGTCTTGGCGTAGGGCTCGTGGTGGGCGGTGTTGCCACCTATGAGGATGGCCTGGAATTCGCGCCGCAGTTGGTGGAAGCGCGCGCGGTCGGCGGCGAAGGAGAGGCCAGCGGATGTGCCGCCCCAGGTCGTCTCGCCCTTGGCTCCAACGATGAGGTTTACCGCGACACGATGGGCCATGGAGCAACCTTAAGTGTCAGTGGTCAGATTTACTCTTTGGAACATGATCATCGACTGCGATACCTGCACCATGCGCGATCTGGCCTGTTCGGATTGCGTCGTCTCCGTCCTTTTAACCATCTCTGAGCGTCCGAGCAATGAGATCTCCAACGCTGAAGTGAGCGCCATCTCTGCCCTCTCCCAGAAGGGTCTAGTTCCCCCTCTGCGCTACCACGCTTAGTTTCCGCAAGCCTCCACTAGCCTTGCGGGGTGTCGCCTCGGAAGATTCTCTTAGTCACCAATGATCTTGGACCACGCGCGGGTGGGATCGAAACATTCATTCTGGGTTTGCTCGATCAACTTGATGGATCCCAAATAGTTATCTACACCGCCTCTCAATCGGAGAGTGCAGATTTTGATAAGAGATTAACCGAAAAAACTGGAGTGTTGATCGTTCGCGATAAGAGCTCAATCCTCCTTCCAACGCCATGGGTCAATCGTCGAGTGCGCGCGGTTGCACTTCGCTATGAGAGCGAGGTCATCTGGTTTGGTGCGGCAATGCCGCTGGCCTGGATGTCGGGGCTTCTCAAGCGCGCAGGTGCAAAGCGTATAGTTGCAATTACTCATGGCCACGAAGTGTGGTGGGCAAAGTTGCCGCCGTTTAAACAGATCTTTGCGCAATCCACCAAGTCGATTGATGTTCTCACCTTTCTAGGTGAATTCACTCGAAGCGCGATGGCTCCCGTTGTCAGAGCGCCATGTCAGATGGTCCAGATAGCTCCAGGAATCTCCATTGAGCATTTCTCACCCGGCGCAAAATCTCAGCGATTGATTGCAGAGCTAAAACTAGAAGGTAAGCAAGTTTTGATTTCGGTGGGTCGACTGGTTCACCGCAAAGGTCAAGATAAGTTGTTAGAGGCGCTCCCAGAGATTCTCTTAACTCATCCCGATATCGTGCTCCTCTTCATTGGAGTAGGTCCGCGGCAGAAGAAATTAGATCAACTCGTCCGCGCTCACGACCTATCACATTATGTGCGCTTCGTCGGTCGCGTGACATATGACAAGTTGCCTGAATACCTCCGTCTAGGAGATCTCTTTGTTATGCCTTCGCGCTCTCGTTTGGCCGGCTTGGAAGTTGAAGGATTGGGTATCGTCTACTTAGAAGCCAGCGCCTGCGCTATCCCCGTCTTAGCCGGTGCCTCAGGGGGAGCGCCAGATGCAGTGATCCAAGGGGAGACTGGCGTAGTGGTAGATGGAAGCAGGGTTGGGGAGATTGCACGTGCTGTGAATGAACTCCTTGATCATCCAGCGCAGATGGCGGAGCTGGGTAAAGCCGGCAGAGCGTGGACGCAAGAACGCTGGAGTTGGCAGATTTGGGGCGAGCGTTTTAGGGAAGTACTACTCAGCGATTAAGTGATTGGCCAGCGCAACCATTACTGCCTGCGTGCGATTCTTTACCTCTAACTTCCGATAGATCGCAGCAAGATGACTTTTGATCGTGGCCTCAGAGAGAAAGAGGTGTGATCCCATCTCTTTGGCGCTCCACCCCGTTTGAAGTATCTGGAGCACATCGAGTTCACGTTGCGTCAGATCGAATCTATTTTCCGGGAGAGCCGGCGCAGCAAAGTGATAAGTAGAGTTTTCAAGTTGGTCGATTACGGATAGTAGATGAGTAACGGGCTCTCCCTTCAAAACATAGGCTGCGGCACCTCGCTGGTGGGCCAACTGAAGCGACCCTGGATCATCGCCCAGGGTTAAGACGATGAATTTGATGAGTGGGGTGATGAGATCCAACCCCGAACCATCGGGGAGATTAACATCAACAATTACGAGATCTGGCTTGGTAAAGAGCAACTGCGCCCGCGCCTCGGCTATGGTGGCTGCCTCTCCAACTATGTTGTGGCCAGCGGTGCGCAGGGCTTGCACCAAACCATTACGTATCAATTCGTGATCGTCGATAATGAGTATTAACACTAATTCACCGGGCGGATTTCAATCTGCGAAAACCCGCTCTCCAAAGTCATCTCCCAACCAATAGAGTGAAGTCGCTCTGCTATTCCGACTAAACCATATCGATCGTCCTTCATGGGGTGCGAGGTACGTCCATTATTTTCTAGAGTGATGCACTCAGTCGTGATATCGATTTCAAGGGTGGTGGCTTCGCCATGATCTCGTGCATTTCTTGCGAGTTCCACAAGGACTTTGCAGAGTTCCACGCCAGTTGAATCTTTGGGCAAACTTCCTACGATTGCAAAATCGATATCTATTTCCTGCAGGGCTTGCTCTAATTGATCTTGGGCGTGCGGTTCACGCGAGGTGCGCAGTTGAAAGATTTCCGCCCGCACCTTTGCGTTCAGGTGAGTAACCTCTTCGCGGATTGACCGGAGTGCCCGGCGCGACTCTGCAGAGGTATCAGTCCGACCAATTTCGCTATCCAAGGCATAGCCGATAGCCGCCAACTCTTGGGCGATACCATCGTGAAGTTCACGAGCTATTCGAGCTCGCTCTTCGGAAATATCAGCCAAATAAGTCGGCAATCTCTTGCGCGAACTGCTGGTTGACCACATGGCGCTTCACGGAGAGCTTGGCCGTTAATTGACCATCAGCGATTGTGAAATCTTGCGGCAAGATGGTGAACTTCCTGATCGACTCTGCGCGACTGACGGCTTTGTTCGCTTCATCGACGGCGGTTTGGATGACATCAATCAGCGCTGGATCTGTTGTGAGGTCGGCGATTGCGGCGCCTGCCTTCTTATTGCTTTTAACCCAAGACTTTATTGAATCTGGATCTAAAGTGATAAGCGCTGCGATAAATGGTTGGTTGTCGCCGACCACCATGCACTGGCTGATGAGCGGGTGGGCACGTAATCGATCTTCCAAAACCTCTGGCGCTACATTCTTGCCGCCCGAAGTTACGATGATCTCTTTCTTGCGACCCACGATGCTGAGATATCCATCGTCATCGATGGTGCCTAGATCGCCAGTTTTGAAATATCCGTCTTCGGTCATGCACTCTTTCGTAGCTGCATCGTTCTGCCAGTAGCCCTTCATGACGACGGCGCCCTTCACGAGAACTTCGCCATCAGGTGCAATCTTGATGCGAGTTCCTGGAATGGGGCGACCAACGCTCCCGATCTTTTGGGCCGAGCGCACATTGAGAGATGAAGCAGCGGTCGTCTCTGTTAATCCATAACCTTCCAGAATATTGATCCCAGCGCCTCTGAAGAAATGTCCTAAACGGGGGCTGAGCGGAGCGCC
>CAIPQX010000053.1 GCA_903867285.1 uncultured Actinomycetes bacterium
AAAAGAATTTGGAATTTCCTCCTCATTTGATTTTGCGGGACGGTTTGTATTCATCGCGGGGTTTTTATTCATCGCGGGGTTTGTATTCATCGCGGGGTTTGTATTCATCGCCATGCATCAACTATCTGGACATCACTGGCGGAAAATAGCACCTTGGGGGCGGTGATGAATCGGAAGATCCCTGAAAATCTATTTCGCATCCGAGTGAGTGATGCCGTGACTCGTACCCTGGAATCTGGGGTTAGGCAAGGAGAGGCCGAACATTCCACACTGAGAAGTGGAACCTCAGAGATTCCATCTGGTTGCAGCACCTTTCTTTCAAAGAGGCTCACGATGCTCTGCAACCTGGCATCTTCATAACTCTCGCTCGGACTCGTTATAAAGGCGCGAGCACTCTGTCGCGCCAAATTATGCAGATCACTATTGATCGTTGAGTTTTCGTGAACGATCCCCAAGTAGATAATTATCGGAAGCATCAGTGGAAGCGCAAGTGCAACAAACTCGACCACTGCGCTTCCGGTGCTATCTCGCATCACCTCCTTAAACCGGAGGAAGAGTCGTTGCTTGCGACTCACTCTTGTACCGTTCACTCTTGTACCGCGACTCCAGTCGAGTTGAAGCTCAAACCCGCAGGTAAAAGTGGCGTCACTATCGGACTTTTCATCTGGCGCTGGCCAACCAAAATGGATCCCCCACCGGGAAGCGGAAGTGCAATTGGCGGAGCGCTCCATGCTGCAGCCCCAAGAGTTCCGGGAACTAATTCCGACTGCAGTGTTGTCGCGCCCATTGCCGCATAGGCGACTGCCCCTTGCGTCGTCTGGCTCAGAATGCCCTTGGCATAAACCGAGATACCAACCTGCGCCACGGTGAGAAAGAGAATCATCAGCGGAATCAGAGTAAGCGCGCTCTCCAGGTTTCCCCGATCGCTTTTGAATTCCCAAATAGCGCTTCTCAGGCCGCGACCATCAACGTTCTTAGCCCTTAACCACTTCATCGAATCCCACTCATAGAATCAAGAGAGCTGCGCAATATCGACTCGATTCGAGGGGCGGCCAAAGTCCATATACCCGTGACCAACCCGGTGGTCATAAGTACTACAAGGACCCAACCCGGTACATCTCCGCGTTCATCAAAAAGAGCTTGGAATATATAGATAGATCGGTCGAGAACCAGGTCATAGGTTTTGGCAAGGCTCTCTTTCATTACTTTATGCATCATCTCTCCTCACATTCTTAGTTTTACTTGTATTTTTCAATTACTTGCATGCACTTTGACCGCAACTGACACATCCCTTCGCTCCGACATAAAGAATCCCTTCGCTCCGACATAAAGAATCCCTTCGCTCCGACATAAAGAATCCCTTCGCTCCTACATAAAGAATCTGCATTTAGAAACCCGCACTCCTTCCCAGTGCGAAGTACGAGGGCCAGAGCGCAAAGAGGACTGAGATGGGAAGTATCAGAAAAACCACCGGGATCATCAGGGCTATCTCTGCCTTACCAGCCGCCTCCAACAGGCGGGAGCGCTCTTCATTGCGGACCTCTTCTACCTGTCGATTGACGACATCTACCAGCGGTGAACCGCGTTCCACCGCAATCATCAAAGAGTCACAAAATCGGCGAACCATTGGCGATTGAATCCTCGCGCTCAGCAGATCGAGAGCTTGCGAGAAGCTAGCGCCCCTTTGAATCTCTGCAACTGCATCTCGAAGCAGGAGTGAGAATTCTCCGCTCGTTCGACGACTTATGTGATCAAGCGCCGTCACCGGACTCAAATTTCCCGCTAAGAGGATTGCGAAGAGTTCGACTACAAGTGGAAATTCGAGTTCTATCTGGCGCCGCGACTTCTTGCTTTCGACTTTATAAGTGAAATTGTTATACCCAGTCACGATCTCATGACGGAATTCCTGCCACAAGATAAATACCGCATTACCAATCAGCGGGGCGATTGCAATCAGCGCAAGTACAAACCTCACGCGTTCGCCTTTAGAAATATCCGTGGAATGCTCTGCACTTTGCCAACCCTCGACATCCAGGCATAGGCCAAGGCGCTCATCGCTACTCCAAAGAGCAGTACTAGATTTCCAGTTCCAGTCGAAAAAGCCTGCACCGTGCTGGGCTGAGTTGAAAGAATTACCAGCAGGATCCATGGCGCAATCGCTGCAACCAAGGCCGAATTCTTAACCCACCCCAGTTTGGCGTGTATCTCACCGCGTACCGCAATATCGCTTCGAATAAAGTCCCCCAACGTTCGAAGTGTTATTGCGGTATCACGGCTCCCTGTCCCCCGCGCAAAATCCAGTACCTCACACACCTGGTCGGCAACTGGATCATTAAATTCAACTTTGATGTATTTGAAGACTCTTTCTAGATCGGAACCCGCACGCAGAAGTGTTTGGCACTCCTTAAAGATAGGACGAGAAATCTCAGGCCCGCGCGTGGCCAACCCAGTCAAGGTTTCGGCTATAGATAATCCAGAGCGCAATCCCGAGATCATGTGATCGAGAAGCTCGGGCCACAAACCTGCGAGTTGAGATTGCTTACGCTCCGCTCTTCTCTTACTAAGCAGGTATGGAATCGATGGTGAGAGCGCCGCGATGGGTAGTGCCAGGAGAGTGGAACCAATGACGAAGTTTGCAATCAGGAATCCGATCAGAGCAGCGAGGAGAAGATGACGCTGCTTCACTGAGCTTCCTATGCGTGAACTTCGAGTGACTGCGCCACTCACACCGACACCGCCGCTCACACCGACACCGCCGCTCACGCCGACACCGCCGCTCACGCCGACACCGCCGACTTAGCGGGAGCAAAGATTCGCAATGGATCGCCGAGTCCCGCCTCGTACCTACCTTTTCGATAGGTGTATAGCGCTTCGATCTCGGCGCGATCATTCTCAATTCGCCCCGTTACATGAGATATCTCAACAATGCGCCGCTCACCGCTTTCACGCAGAATCGTCGTGTGCACAATCAAATCAATAGTTGCGGCAACGATGGGGGCAACAAATTGATACGAGATATTTTCACCAGCCAACAACGGAAGGGTCTGCAACTTAGCTATTGCATCACGCGCCGAGTTGGCGTGGATCGTGGCCATCCCCGGCAGCCCTGAGTTGAGGGCGATCAATAGATCGAGGGCCTCCGCTTCACGAATTTCGCCCACGACCAAATGTGAAGGCCGCATCCGAAGGGCCTCCTTAATCAACTTTCGAAGCGGAATTTCGCCTTCGCCTTGCAGATTGGCTTGTCGTGTCTGGAGCGCAACGCAATCGGGTAACTGCGGCTTAAGTTCGAAGACCTCTTCAATGGTGATCACGCGACTGTGGAGCGGAGTTGCACTCACCAGAGCATTAAGAAGGGTGGTCTTTCCTGCCTGCGTCGAACCGCTCACCAAGATATTGAGCCCTTCCTGAACTGCTCGCGCCAAGTAATCGGCAATCCCCGGTGTCATCACCCCAAGTTCTGCCAAGTTGGTAAGCGATTTGCCCCGAATCAGATGCTTGCGGATATTTACCGCCCAATGTGTCGCGGTGACATCGGGAATAGCAACGTGTAATCGGCTCCCATCAGGCAGCCGGGCATCTACAAAGGGGTGTGAAAGATCCAAGCGACGTCCGCCCCACATGAGGAGCCGCTCCACGAGATCGCGAATATCTTGCTGATTGAGAACCATATTTGTGAGTTGACTGATCCCGGCCCGCGCAATAAATATTCGGTGCGGAGAATTAATCCAGATCTCTTCAATCGTCGGATCTGCCATTAATTCAGAAAAGGGGCCAAACTCCTTCGTAGCATCATTCACTTGCTCAGGAAACTCTAGGTACCTCCACCTTGAGCGCTCTCTGAATTCTGCTGGGGATAACTTTCGCCTGTGGAAAGGGTGAGCCCCGAGATAGCTCCACCTGTTGATACCGCGATAGATAGCAATGCAGGGATTACTATCGGAGCGTGGCCATTAAAAATCGCTCGCTCATAGGAATTGCATCGGCAGTCGTGGGAGTTCTCCTCCTCTCTGGTTGCGGTGCCCCTTCAGGCGATGCCAGGCCCTCCGACAGTTCGCTGGTAACAGGGATCAACCTCTTGGTTTCTAGTTTTGGAGCAAATCACCCCAAGATGGTTAATTGGGATACGGCCGCTCTCAAGAAGCAACTCGCGCAGAGATTGCCAGCTGGCATTGATACCGATGCTGGTTGGTATATTCAGTGGCCGCACCCGACCACCGGGCAACTCCCGCAAGTTGTCGTCCCATGGACTCTCATCGGCCAATTTCCAAATAAGCCGCTGCAATATTTCAATAGATATAAAGGTGGGAACTTAGTTCCTCAGGCGACGACTTTAGATCTCGTTAAGAGCATCACCAATGCAGAGATGCAAGGTGATCAATATTTTGGAGCGGTCGTCGATATTCGTAGCTCTACGGTTAATCCACAGTGGTTCATCTTCACCACAGTTCCATACCTTCCGGTCACAGATATTGCCACTGGCTTTGCTACTGTAACGAAAGGTCAGTGGAGCGTTGTCGATTTTGGAACCGCGCTCGTTGGATGCGGAACCGTTCCGCTCAAAGTTATAAATGAGTTTGGATATCAATGCCCCTAAGAGCTCGGCGCACAAACAGTCTCTGGGAATCCACTTTAGTTAGGCGCACCTCGAAGGGATCTGCGCTCATTACTTCTGGAATTGTCATAGCTGCGACCATTGGTTTATCTGCCTGCGGAGCGGCAATATATTCTGAAAACTCTGGTCTGCCCAATACCAAATTAACTCCGGGGGCTATCAACCCTCTTGTTACACAAGGAAATATTCGAAGCACGATCTGCGTCTCGGGATGGACTGCAACAGTGCGCCCACCAGTTTCATACACAAATAAATTGAAATACGATCAATTGCATTCAGGTTATAACCTCAATGGCGATCTCAATATGAAGAATTACGAGGAAGATCACATAGTGCCGCTTGAAGTTGGTGGCCATCCATCTAGCCCACTCAATTTATTCCCCGAGCCCCGGAACATTAAATTCAGCGCCTACCTGAAAGATCAGCTAGAAAATAGGATCCACCAATTGGTCTGCGCCGGGCAGCTCACACTTAAAGTTGGGCAATCACTCTTCTTAACTAATTGGGAGAAAGGCTATGCAAAGTACGTAGGACCGCTCCCTTAAACTCGAATCACAAGGGCAGTTTATTAACCTTTTGCTTCGCGCAAAGATTCGTGGCCGATCTCTTTAATCCGCTCATGAGCTTTGCGGAGTTGTAACTCTAAACTTTTGACCGCGAGATCGAAGGCTGCGAGATCATTGAATGCTTGACCTTCAGCCCGAAGGAATGGGCCACTTCCGTGAGTGGAGAGCGTTACAGCGTGGGAAGTCTTTCCAAATCTTGGGTTCGGTTCATGAATAATTTCTACTTTGATTCCATCGATGACCACACTGAAGCGTTGCAGCGTTTTTAGCTTGTCCGAGGCGATGGAGCGAAAATCTTCTGCGAGTACAGCATTGCGAGTATGAAAGATAATCTCCATATCAAGAAGTTACTCCCTATCTATTGCCTCCACAAGTGGGAATCAGTTTAATCGGTCAGTATTTTCCGAGAGTTCTCAAATTGATGTGCCTGAATAGTGGGAACCCCCAAGAGTTTGAGATTTGGCACTCGTAGCAATCGGTAGCGAGCGCCAAATCCCAATCTTTATCTCTCTTTTCTCTCACCCTTTAGGTAAGGAGTTTTAACCTTTAGAGTTTGAGGCGTAAGCGGTGCATACGCATCTTCTTGAGCGGCTTTGCTGCAGCACTCTTTATCGTTTTGGCTGGAGCACTCTTCACAGTTTTGTCTGGCGCCACTTTCTGTTCGGCAGATTTCTGATCGGTGATTTTCTTTGAAACAGCGACTCCAGCAGCAGTACCTGCAGCGACTGCAGCGCTCTCAACTCCCAAGGTGGCTGCTTTCTTGAGGCGAGAATTTGCGGGCTTGGTTAACCCGGTCTTAGTCGTAACCTTCTTGGCTGGTGCCTTCTTGGCTGGTGCCTTCTTGGCTGGTGCCTTCTTGGCTGGTGCCTTCTTGGCTGGTGCCTTTTTGACTGGTGCCTTCTTTGCGACTCTCTGTGCTGAGGCCTTGGTGGCTGCCAGCGCACCATTGCTCTCAACCACTATGGGAAGCACGACGCTGCCCAGCAGAGCAACGCTCAGGGTACGAGCGAGCCATTTCTTGCCGACCCCGACCGGGGCCACCTTCTTCTGAATTACATCCATTTGGTATTTCACCTTTCATAGTTATAGGCAGTAGTGGACCGCCCGAATGTGGGGATTCTGCTCACCTCTTGCTGGGCGCGCTGGGTCTCACACTCCCCCTGTGTATAGAAGGGGGCTTGGGATGGCACACTTACCCCTATGCCCGTGAACGAAGGATTCGTACCGAAGATTCAGATTTTCGAACCTCATCGCGCATCCCTTCCACCACTTATCCCTTACCTCAAGGAATTTTGGACTAGACGCGCCTTTGCTACCGAGTTAGCTCGATTTGGCGATAAGGCCGAATACCTCGACTCCCGCTTAGGCAAGGTCTGGCTGGTGCTCAATCCCCTCTTATTGGGAATGGTCTACTACCTCGTAGTGACCATCATTCGCCCCGGAGGATCTGTTTCGGGAATGACCCGATTGGATCATCTCTTAATCGGACTCTTCACCTTCTACTTTGCGCAGAACTGTGTAACCGCCGGAGCTCTCTCCATAACCTCGGGCGGTCGCCTCATATTGAACCAGGCCTTCCCACGTGCGCTCCTCCCATTCTCATCGGCTATCCAGGCCTTCCAACAATTCCTACCAACTATTCCCGTCTACATCTTCGTGCTCGTTGCAGGAAAGTGGGCGTATCCAACGACGATCGTCCCTGGGTGGACCTGGCACTTCCTATGGATTCCATTCATCTTGATCTGTACCGGACTAACCGGATTTGGTTTAGCTCTTGTCTTTGCAACTCTCAATGTATATTTCCGGGACACAACTAAATTGCTTACATACATCACGAGAATCTGGATGTACCTCTCCCCCGTCTTATGGTTACCAAGTAGTTTGCGTGGAAATATGAAAATCTTGCTCTGGATCAATCCACTCGGACCAGTTCTCAATGCAACTTCGCGAGTATGGGTGAGTGGCCTTTCGTTAACGCGACCAATTATTTTGGGTTGCATACTGTGGGCCATC
>CAIPQX010000054.1 GCA_903867285.1 uncultured Actinomycetes bacterium
CTGGTCTTCCTCGCTGAGATCGGCTTTGCGGTCGGCTTTGGTGTACTTCTCGATACCTTGCTCGTTCGATCCATTTTGGTTCCAGCGCTGGTGCACAGCATTGGGCCGAAGGTGTGGTGGCCTTCTAAACTGCAGCATGATTAAGTTTTCTACAGAGGTTCTCGCGGCCCAGGCCGCGGGCCAACCCATCGTTGCTCTTGAATCGACCATCATCAGCCATGGCTTACCCCGTCCACGTAACCTAGAGGTAGCGCTGGATGTTGAAGCGATTGTCCGTGATGCAGGAGCAGTTCCCGCGACGATTGCCTTGATCGATGGCATCGTTCACGTCGGATTAGAGCGCAACGAGTTAGATCGAATTGCTAATGACGATAGCGTCGTTAAGGCATCTACTCGCGATCTGGCGATCATCATTGCCACCAAGAAATCAGCTGCAACAACCGTCGCCGCGACTGCGCATATCGCGCATCTGGCTGGGATCAACGTCTTTGCAACTGGTGGTCTGGGTGGGGTGCATCGCGGTCATTCATACGACGAATCTGCCGATCTGATTGCCTTGTCCGAGATACCGATAGTGATTGTCTGCGCCGGAGTTAAATCGATTCTCGATGTACCCGGAACTTTAGAACGGCTAGAAACATTCGCAGTGCCAGTTCTCGGTTTTGGCACCCATAAATTTCCTGGTTTCTATCTCACCGAATCCGGTTACGAGATCGAGCATCGCGTCGATTCCGTGGAAGAGATCGCGGCTATCTGGAACAACCGTTTTGAATTGCAAACGAATGATCGTGCGATAGTGGTTGCCAATCCTGTAGTAAATCAGATGGATTTAACGCTTCACGCCGAGATACTCAATTCGGGGTTGCAAGCCGCAGAGGAAAATCACATCACAGGCAAAGCGGTCACGCCATTCCTCCTGGAATATTTCCACACGCAGAGCAAGGGCGAGTCGTTGCGAGTCAACATCGACATCATTAAAGCAAACTCGCATCTCGCGGCCTTGCTTGCAATCTCACTACAGGCAACGGCTCCAAAGAAGTAAATGGCAAAGGTCTTATGTGTAGGTGACATCATGCTCGATGTCACTGCAGTAGTTGGAGCTTCAATTAAACAAGGCGTTGAAACTCGAGCCACGATTTCTACTCAAGGTGGCGGAGCAGCTGCGAATGTTGCTTCGTGGTTATCTGTCAGCGGAACTGCTGCTCACGTGATTGCGCGTGTGGGCGATGATGCAGCGGGTCAAACCGTCCTTTCCGAACTTGACAAGTATGGCGTTGCGCATTCACAGACCGTTGTTCCAGGAGCTAATACCGGGGTTGTTATCGTGCTGGTTGATGCGCTCGGCGAAAGAACGATGTTTCCTGATTCTGGAGCTAATTCGGGGCTGAGTCTGGCCGACCTGCCACCACTTGATGAGATCACCGCCGTTTATCTTTCCGGGTACCCACTTGTAAATCCCAAGTCTCGGGAAGGCGCCCTCGACATTCTTCGCGCTGTGAAGGAGCGCGGTCTGCCCGTGATCTTTGATCCATCCACCGTGGGAGTCTTGCTAGAGGTGGGTTTAAACCAAGTTCGCGAATGGCTGGCACTTGTCGATGTCGTCATTCTCAATGAAGAAGAAGCACATTTTCTAAGCGGCAAGAATAATCCAATCGAAGCGGC
>CAIPQX010000055.1 GCA_903867285.1 uncultured Actinomycetes bacterium
GACTTTGGTGCGCACGCTAAATATGTAACGGCTTCGGCAAGAATGATCCGTGCTTCTGGCATGCCAACCATCGCTACCGCTTGCGCCGCCGCTACTGCTAAGCCCAGCGCACCGGGATCGGCAAGGCCGATATCTTCACTAGCGCTAATCATCACCCGCCGCGCAATAAAACGTGGATCCTCACCAGATTCCAACATGCGTGCTAAATAGTGCAGCGCGGCATCTACATCAGAACCACGAATACTTTTGATGAAAGCACTAGCAACGTCGTAATGATTGTCCCCGCCGCGGTCGTATTTCGCTATCACGCGGTCAACTGCGCGCCCCAGTGCCTCGGTTGTAATTTCACCATCTGCGGCTCCTGCAGCAGCCTCCAAATATGTGAGCGCGCGACGGGCATCTCCTGCCGCGAGGCGGACCAGAGAGTCAAGTGCATCCTCCGAAATAGTGACCTCATTATTCAAACCGCGTACATCCGAAATAGCTCGATTAATCAGCGTTGCAATTTCTGCATCAGGTATTGCCCGCAGCGTTAAGACAATAGAGCGCGAAAGGAGGGGAGAGATAATGGAGAAAGAAGGATTCTCGGTGGTTGCTGCAACGAGAGTCACCCACCTGTTTTCTACCCCCGGAAGCAAAGCATCCTGTTGCGCTTTGGAGAAGCGGTGCACCTCATCAATAAAAAGAACTGTCTCCTTATTTTCTTTAAGCAATCTCTCCTCAGCCTGAGTCAACATTTCGCGAACCTGTGCGACTCCAGAACTGACCGCGGAAAGTTCCACAAATTCACGCGAATCCGAGTGGGCGATCATCTTGGCCAGGGTGGTCTTTCCACTGCCTGGGGGACCGTACAAAAGAACGCTGGTGATGTGTTTGGCTTCCCCTTCGATCAAACGCATCAAGGGCGATCCAGATTGAAGAAGGTGTTGCTGGCCCAAAAGTTCTTGAATAGAAGCAGGGCGAAGTCGGACTGCTAGCGGCGCTGCCATATCAATGGCCGGCATTTCATCCATTTTTGTCCCAACTTCGTGAATCAGAACTCTACTGCTTGGAAAGGTCGGCTCATCTCTTGTTGGCTCCTCAAATAGTTATGCTGGTCGCTATGGAAGAAACCACAGTATTTGTTGGCGCGAGCTTCACTGATTGCGACCGGGCGCTCTTCCCGCCGCATGGCAATGGTTTTGTGAACATCATCGCGAGTTCGGGCCAGCTTTCGGGCAGGGTAATTAACGCGGGCGTGGCCGGCAACCGAGTCATTGACTTGGTAAATCGCTGGGATAGCGATGTGCTCGCCGAAAATCCGACTCGCATCTCTATTGCGATCGGGCTGAATGACACCTGGCGCCGGTATGACAGTAATGACCCAACATCGGCAGAAGAGTACGAGGAGCGGTATCGCAAAATCCTGACCCGGACGATCGATCAATCAAGGGCCGAAATAATTTTGTGCGAACAAGTTTTGATCCCTTTGAATCCAGAGATGGAATCATGGAGCGAGGACTTTGATCCGAAAATTGAAGTGGTACATCGGCTGGCGGTTGAATTCGGTACGAAGCTCGTTCCCTTCAACAGTTTCTTAAATGCCAAAGCGAAAGAGATGCCCCCACTGGAACTGAGTCTTGATGGCATTCATCCGACTGCATTTGGACACCAACTGGTGGCTAATTTTTGGTTAGAAACAGTGTTGTGATTTAGGCGCCTTCGCAGATTTAGTTTTGCTACCAAACTAATTTATTTTTTAGCACATCCGCCCAAGAAAGTTGAACTTCATTCAGGACCCCCAGATTAATTACAAATTGAAGAATCGCTCTTGCGCTCTCTTCAACGGGTAATTCTGAAATTTCATTCAGAATTTTTGCTTCCTCTGGGTACTGGATTTCAACCCTGCGAAAACGGTCGAGGTTATCCTCAAGTTCCGTAGTTTGATCGAGTGGGGATTTCAAGGCGCGCAAAATCCCCAGCGCGTTGTGCATTGCGCGGGTTCGAATCCCCTGACCTGCGATGAGCAATTCGCCGCGTCTTGCTCGGCCGATTGCAATCAAAATTGTCGCGAGAAATAGCGCCCACTCATCTTCAAGAATGAATGGCCTTGGATTCGTGCGAGCTTGTATTGCCTTAACACGCTCGGTGATATTCGTTTTATCGACAGGCACAGCCCAGGAGTTCACTGCGGCGAGCTCTAGTTCCGGATCTTCAAAAACTGCAAATTCAAGTACGTGGCCGTTTTGATACACAACTTTCAAACCGTGGTCAGTTTCACGCGGAGAGAATGCAATTTCTTCGCAGGCAGGCAACCACGATAGATCATTGCGAAATCTCTCCCCGAAGCCCGTTTTCACGATGAGAAAGAAATCGTGGTCCGACCACTCATCAGCCCTAAAGGTTTCAGCGGCAGATCCGACCAGCACAAGCCCCAGAACATCGGGATTCTTCTCTGCGCTTGTGCTCAAATCGTCGATAAAAGCCAAGAAGGCGGGCGGAGCATTTTCAGATCGCTTCACAATGAAATCCTAGACTCAAAATGAGAACGCCATGGTATTCAGAGTGCGTTGTGAGGGACTCGAACCCCCGACCCGGTGATTAAGAGTCACCTGCTCTACCAACTGAGCTAACAACGCGGGAAAACTTACGTGCGGAGCAGACCCTATCAGCACCACTAAAGGCTAGACAAAACGCTCCACACGCTCATTTCGCCCCTGATTTCGTTCTTTAGGAGTGCTCTTTGTACCTTTCGTAAGAGTTTCGAATCTCTTGCTGTGCATCTTCGTGACCTACCCAATCGCCACCATGAACCTGCTTGCCTGGCTCTAGGGTCTTGTAGACCTCAAAGAAGTGCTTAATTTCTTCGAGTTCGTAAGTTGGAACATCAGTGATGTCACGAATTCCATTTTTGCGGATATCTCCAGCAGCTACGCACAACAACTTATCGTCGCCGCCCTTTTCATCAACCATGCGGAACATTCCGACAACGCGACAAGAGACGATGCAACCAGGGAAAGTTGGCTCATCTAGCATCACGAGTGCGTCAAGAGGATCGCCATCGAGCGAGAGGGTGTGCTTTACGAATCCATAATCATGGGGAAAACGAGTTGCGGTGAAGAGCATGCGGTCCAGACGGATCTCGCCGGTGCGATGATCAATCTCATACTTATTTCGGCTCCCGGAAGGGATCTCGATAACAACATCGAAAATCATCTCTGACAAAACGGGCTCCTGACTAAGAACTGCTATGGATACTGCGGGCGGAACTGGTCCTGCTAAATATTGGGGTGATCGACGGGGCTCGAACCCGCGACATCTCGGACCACAACCGAGTGCTCTACCAGCTGAGCTACGACCACCATGGATTGGGAATTCTACTGTACTTAGTTGGGTACAAATATTGTCTTTCGGTAGTACTCGAGTTCTTCGATGGAATCGCGAATATCGCCGAGCGCGCGGTGGTTGCCGGTCTTCTTCGGAGCGGCAAAGTAGACCCTGGGGTACCAGCGGCGGGCTAGCTCCTTTACGGAGGAGACATCGACCGTGCGGTAGTGCAGGTAATTGTTGACCTCAGGCAGGAAGCGCGCGATGAAGGTGCGATCGACCGATACTGAGTTGCCAGCCAAGGGGGACTTTCCGGCCCCGGGGGCATACTTATTGAGGTACTCCAGAATCTGGGTTTCGGCCTCAGAAAGGGAGACCCCTTCTGGGATCTCTGTGATGAGGCCAGAGGTCGTGTGCATCTCGCGGACGAAGTCGTTCATGCCCTCCAGAGCCTCAGGGGAGGCGTGGATAACC